>NZ_JBFUKN010000063.1:0-36085 GCF_056400845.1 Mycobacterium sp. P4_H6
CCCTGCAGGTCGTCCCGCTGGAGGCCCTCGCCGAGCACGCCGTCGACGTACCCGACGACGCGAGCGACCTCTAGGTGATGTAGCGGTTGCGCCAGCGCCCGAATCGGTTGCGCGGCCGGGTAACCCCGGAGAGTACTTCGCTCATCGGCGATGCCACCGATGCCGTGGCATGCCCGGGTGTGCCGGCCGGGGCGGCTTCCTCCCACCAGATCGGTTGCAGCAGAGCCGAGGTGATCGGGATGGCCTTGTCGGCCCGCTTGTGTCCCCAGGCGCAGGCCCGGTCGATGGAACCCCGCGACGGCGCCAGATTGACCGGCGACAGGGTGGGCGAGAACCGGACGATGTGATCGGAGTACGGCAGGTTGCGCACCATCTGCAGCTGGATGGCCTGCGCGATCGGGGCCAGCCACAGATGCCGCGGATCCCACTGCGGGTGGAAGCAGTCGAAGGCCAGATAGCAGGCGTTGCGGGTACCCAGCCGGCCGTCCCGGATCCGTTTCCACGCCAGCTCCACCGGCACATTGCTGGCCGTCCCGCCGTCGACGATGGCCGCGACATCGTTGACCGCCAGCACCGCATCCAGGATGGGGATCATCCGCGGATCCCGCGTCTCATGGTGCAGCACGCCGGGAATGGCCGACGAGAACGAGGCGGCGTCAACGACATTGAAGTCGCGGGTCAGCTCGTCGCCGCCGACCACGACCGCCTTGACCACCCGCGAATCGATGAACGCGGCGGCCTGCCACAGCCGGGCCGCCACCTCCGGCCCGAGCCCGATCGGCAGGAACGGCAGGGTGCGCAGCTTCAGCACGGCCAGCTCCTGGTGACGGAACTTGGCCGGCAGCGCAGCGAACGGTTGCCTGCGCACCCCGGCGATCACCGCATCGAACGGGATCCCCAGATCCGACATCCGCATCTGCTCGCCGTCGGGGCGGGTGAACAGGGCGTGCGCGAACTGGTCGAAGCGCAGCGAGAACACCCCGGTGAGCCCGTGCCTGCGGCGCAGCTGTTCGGGACCGAGGATCGACCGGTAGGACACCGATTTCGCCCACGCCACGTATTCCTCGATCGGCACGGGCAGGGTCCGGGCCAGCACCGAACCGATCACCGACCCGATGGATGAGCCGATCATGTAGTCGGGCACCTGACCGGCTTCCAGCAGGCGCTGCATTCCGCCGATGTAGACGAAGCCCGCGCCGCCACCGCCGCCGAGCACGGTGACCAGCTTCTTGTGCCCGACCTCCGCGTCCAGTTCTGCCAGGGAGAAGTCACTGCCGTGGCGCTGCGCAAGGACGCGCCGTTGAGTCTCCTGGTCGGCGGCCAGCGTGGCCAGCAGATCCCGCGCCGCTTTCAGCGCGGTGACGCCGTGCTTCTCCTTGCGCAGCGGTCCGTGCAGGGCGTCGGCCACCCGGGCCTGCCAGGCACTCTGCTCCGCGYCGACCGAGACGTCGCCGCGGCCGCGGGACCCGCCGGGGCCGGCCGCACCCGGCTCGAAGTCGGCCAGTTTGGCGAAATTGAGCAGGTAGCGCAGCTTGCGGACCTGCTCGGCGCTGAGCACGCCCGGGTGTGCCAGGTTCAGCCGGACCAGCCGGTTCTCCATCTTCTGCAGGGCCAGCGCCGGTTCCCCGGAGGGCAGGTCCGCCCCGAGCGCGGCGGCGTTCTCCTGCTCCTCGGCGGAGTCGGCCGGCTCGGCGTCGGCGAACGGGGTCTGCACAGTAAGACACTCTAAGTGTCAGGGCTCAGTCGTCGGAGCGATCCCGCACACCGACGAAGGCCAGCAGCGCGGGGTCATCGGAGACGAGCCGTTCGACCTCCTCGCCGCCGTCGCACCGCAGCAGCGCAATGGTCAGCCGATCAGCTGACCGGGCCACCACCTGCCAGTGCGCGCCCGAGTCTTCCCAGCGGCGTAGTTCCTCGACGTGGTCGCGCGTCATGTACCTATGATGCTCCCGCGGAGATTGGAAACCTTCGCGGTGGGGTACACCTGAGAGCCATCTCAGGGCGCACGCCGCCGAGCTGGCGTAGGACACTCCAACTTCGGGCGGTTAGGTAGGGTCGCATATCAAATGATCGACATTGACGAGGCACTGCCGATTCTTCCGCGCGAGCTCACCGACATCCCGGACGCGGTGCGTCTGGTCGGCCCGCCGCAGATCCCCGACATCGCCGCACCGTACGCCGCGCGACTTGTCGACCCGGACACCGACGCCGAGCTGATCTCGGAGTGGATGAACCTCCCACACCTCGCGGAGGCCTGGGAGTACGCCTGGCCGCCGGAGCGCTGGCGGCTCTACCTCAAGGCCCAAATGGCGGGGACGTTTTCCCGTCCGTTCCTCACCAGCCGCAAGGGCGAGGACATCGGCTATGTCGAGCTGTACCGCGCGGCAAAGGATTCCATCGCCACCCGGTATGACGCCGATCCCTACGACCTCGGCATGCACGCCGCCATCGCCGACACCAAACTGGTGAACCGGGGGATCGCGCCGCTGATGCTGCCCCGGCTGATGAAGGACATGTTCGACCTCGAACCCGAATGCCGGCGCATCATGTTCGATCCCGACCACCGCAACATCGGTGCCCGCCGGCTCGTCGAATACGTGGGCTGCACGTTCCTCGGTGAGCACCAGATGGCCAATCGCAAGATGGCGCTGTATGTCTTTCCACGTACGCCCGAGGACATCCCGGCGCCCAAGTAGCTCCTTTTATCCCCGCGAGCAGACACAAATGGCCCCTATTCACTGCGAAATAGCGACCATTTGCGACTGCTCGCGCTAGGTAGCGGCGCCCATCATCTCTTCGTAGCCGTCGTAATCCGGCTTCATCGCGGCCGCGACGAGTTCCCACAGCACCTCATCGGTGCCGCCGCCGACGCGCGCCAGCTTCATATCCCGCCACCACTGGCCCAGCGGCGTCTCGTCGACCAAATAGCCTGTGCCACCGAAGATGTGCATGCATTCGGAGACCACTTCCTCGCCCAGGCGGGCCGCACACACCTTCATGGCGGCGGCGGTGCGCAGGTCGAGTTTCCCGCCGACGGCGATCCCGGTGAGCGCGTGGCGCAGCATGTCCACTCGCGCCTGCAGGTCGGCCATCCGCATCCGCAGCGCCTGATGTTCGTACAGCGTGCGGCCGAACTGACTGCGTGTCATCATGCGGGCCAACGTGATTCCCAGCACCCGCTGACAGCTGCCGGCGATCTGGCCTGCCACCGACATGCGCTCGTGGGCCAACCCCCAGGAGATGGCGGCCAGGCCGATACCCGCCCTGGCCACCAGTGCGTCGGCGGGCACCCAGGTGTCGATGTGCACCGCGGCGGTGTCCAGCGGTCCGGCGCCGACCTTGTTGTACGGCTGCTGCACCTGCACACCTGGATCATGCAGGGGGACGGCGACGACGACGACATTGCCGTGCCTGCTGTCCGGGTCGTTGTCGATGTTGCGGGCCACCGCCATCACGTAATCGGCGATGGGGGACAGCGAGACGAACTTCTTGATGCCCTTGACCTCGAACCCGTCGCGTACCGAACGCACCTTGGTCTCGACGATCTGCAGGTCCGATCCGCCGGACTCCTCCGAGGCGCCGACGCACAGCACGACCTCGCCGCGGATGGCCTTCTCGGTGATGTCCTTCAGATGCTCGGAGCGGCCGAACCGGCGCAGCAGCGCGATGGCCGAGTCGTGCAGGCTGACCCCGACGGCGATACCGGCCGACCCCAGCTTGCCCAACTCCAGCGCCAGCGCGATCACCTTGGCCACGTCGGGATGCTGCGAGTCTCCCCACTTGGCGGTGAAAACCCCTTCGGCGCCCAGGTATTCGATGAGCTCGCGGGGGAACTTCCCGGTGCGCTCGGCGTCGGCGGTCCAGGCCCGGACCCGGTCGTCGAAGACCCGGCTCAGCAGTTCCTGGAAGTCCTCCAGCGAGGTCGGTTCGGCGGTGTCGATGGTGGCGGTCACTGTCCCGCGCCCTCCAGGTTGCGTTTGACTTCGAGCCGGCGCAGCTTGCCCGAGGATGTCCGGGGCAGCGATCCGGGCCGCATGAAGACGACTTCGGCAGGCACGACGCCGCATTCGGAGGCGATCAGCTCGACCAGTGCGGTGCGGGCGGCCGGTTCGTCGGCACCCTTGAATTCGGCGGCGATCACCAGGCCGGGACGGGTGGCAGGCCCATCGGTGCCGACGGCAACGACGGCACCGGCCCGGACACCCTCGACCTGGGCGGCCACCGTCTCGATCTCCGTCGGGAAGATGTTGCGCCCGGCGACGGTGATGATCTCCTTGGCGCGCCCGCAGATCACCAGGCTGCCGTCCAGGAAGTAACCGATATCCCCGGTGGGAAACCAGCTTTCGCGGTCGACCGCGTCCTCGCCGAGATATCCGCTCATCATCGAGGTGCCGCGGATCTCCACCTCGCCGACCTCGCGGTCGGAGACATCGCCGGCGAACCGGTCGTTGGGTGCGATGCGGATCTCCATGCCGGGGATGGCCTCTCCCAGCACGGCATGCTTGCGGATGTAGCCGCCGGCATCGGTGACGATGTGGATCTCGTCGACCTGCAGTCCGTGGCCAGGCCCGGGAACCGCCACCGCACAGTTGGATTCGGCCAGGCCGTAGGACGGGGCCAGCGCGCGGGGGTCGAGTCCGAACGTGGCCATCTTCTCGGCGAACAGCCGGCTGCCGTCGCAGTCGACGGGTTCACCACCGTTGAGTGCGAAACGCAGATGCGAGAAGTCGGCCTCGCTGACCAGCCCGGCGTACTTGCCGACGATGTTGTAGGCCATGTTCGGCGCGGCGGTCAGCGTTGCGCGGCTCTCGGTGAGCCATTTGATCCAGCCGAACGGGGAGGAGGAGAACGCCGATGTCGGTGCCTGCCACAGGTCTCCGCCGGCCAGCGCCATCGTGAGCACGAAGGACAGGCCCATGTCGTGGTAGAGCGGCAGCCAGGAATGGCCGCAGTCGGCGTCGGTGACCCCGACGCGCTGCACCAGCGCACCGATGTTGGCCAGTACGGCCTCGGGCGAGAGTTGCGCTGTCCGTGGGGTTCCGGTGGAGCCCGCGGTGCCCTGCAGCACAGCCGCACCGGTGCCGGTCACCATTCCGGCGTGGGTGGTGGAGCGCTGCGCGTGCGCGACCGCACCGACATCGTGCACCGCGATGTCGCTCTCGGCGCCGGCCAGCTCACGCAGATGGGAGCCGTGGCTGAACACGGTGCGCACCCCGACGCGGTCGAAGCGCTCCAGGGTGGCGCGTGCCCAGCGCTTCGGGTCGGCGCCGCGCACCGGCCCGGGCAGGATCGAGACGGCGGCACCGGCCAGGAAGGCCCCGGGGATGGCGGCGATGAACTCCGCGGTGGGATCGCCGACGAGGCCGATCGCGGACGCGCCGTCATCACAGATGCGCGCAGCGACGTTCTCGGCGCGCGCGTGAATTTCGCCCCACGGGTGACGGTTCCACGTGCCGGCGTCGGTGTCGAGCACCGACAGCGACCGGTCCGAGGACGTCATCGCCTCCGAAAGCGCCTGCGCCAGACCCCATGGCGCCGCGGTCACGCGTTGGCCTGATCCGCGGGCAGCTTGGCCAGCACCACCTTTTCCAGGTCGCCGAGGGTCTCGCAGCTGAGCAGATCTTCCTCGGAAAGTGCCGCGCCCAAGCGGTCCTCGATGGCGACCATGCCGACGGCGAAGGCCACCGAATCCATGCCGACATCGTCGACCAGTCGGGAGTCGCGCGAGACCCGGCTGACGTCGATGTTGAGATCGTCGCGCAGGATGGCCAGGAGCTCCGGATTGACCGCTTCGGGCTGTGACATTTCCATGTTCGGCGACCCTACACCTGAGAATTTACTCAGGGTAGGCTTACCGAACGTAGCCTCAGCCCGCCGGGCGGGCGAGGGTGATGCCGCCCCTCCTTACGCCGCCGTCAATCGAGACTAGTGCGGGCACAACTTCACTGGTGATCAGGCCATGCACGCCGGTCAGGGGGTCGATCAGGTCGAAGCACGCAGCGATCCGCTCCGGGGTGTCGACGACGACGGTTGTGACGGGGACCTCACGTCCGAGTTGAAAAAGTCGGTCCCCGTGCGGCGCATGCGCTCCGTGAAAGCCCCAGATCCCGCGCAGCACGGTGGCGCCGCCGGCGGCCCGCTCGGCGCGCAGCACGTCGAGGATCGCGCGGTGGATCGGGACGCCGTCGCGCCGGGTGCCCTCGGAGGTGTGCACGGTGAGTTTCTGCCACAGCGGCAGGCCGTCGGCGTCGGTGGCGGCGAGCGCGGCGGGCCGGGCCAGCAGCTGCCCGTCGCGCTTACACACCTGAATGCGTTCCACCGTCATCGTCGCGGCGGGCAACAGGTCACGGATACCCGGCAACGCCGCCGTCACCTGCTCGTCGGTACCGGACGCGATGATCATCACCGGCACCTCGGTGTTGGTGCTGAAGAACCGGGCCCGTCGGCGCGCGCCGCGTTCGGTGCCGTCCACCCCGAGAAACACTGCCGCGCCGGCAAATCCGAGCCGGTGCAGCATCGCGCAGATCTCCCGGTACGCCGGGCGGCCGCCGATCCGGGTCTGACGACCGGTGTAGACGGTGAGCTTGGCCGAGCCGGAACCGTGAACCCCGGTCCCGGCCCGTTCCAGGGTGACGATGCCGCGGGAAATGGCGGCCACCACCGGTGGCGCCAGGGCGGCGATGCGGTCGGCGGTGTCCACCGCGACCAGCGCCACCGGTAGATCCTCGGACGCCGAAAGCGATCGGTCGGTGCGCAACCGATGACTGGGACCGAATCCGCCGATCCCGCGCAGCACCACGCTGTCGGCCACCTGCTCGGTGCCGAACAGGTCCAGCATTTCGTCGGCCACGAACCCGTGCGCACCGCGCAGCCGCTCACCGAAGTAGGCGGTCAGCTTCAGCAGTTCGGCACTCACAGTGCCCGCCCGATCAGCTGGCCGAGCCAGGCCCCCGCCAGTCCCAGCGCGACGGACAGCACGATATTGGCCGCAGCCGTCCGTCCTTGGCGTTCCTCGCCGAGCCGCTGGGTTTCCAGCATCCAGGTGGAGAACGTCGTATAGGCGCCGACGAACGCGGTGCCGGCCAGCAGCGCGGCGTGCGGTGGCAGGGTCAGTGCGCCGAGGAAGCCGAGTAACCACGCGCCGCTGACGTTCACCGCGAGCGTGCCCACCGGGAAACCGCCCGCGACCCTGAACCGGGCCGACACCGCCCGGTCCACCAGCAGCCGGCACACCGCGCCGACCCCGCCGAGCAGCATCACACCCGCCCACACCACCGCTGTGTTCACCGGACCCGGACCCGCCTGACCAGCGCCGTGGTCGCCTGCACCGCCAGCAGGCCGAGCCCGATACTCACCACGGTGTAGGCGGCGGCCAGTGCGTGGTGCCCGTGCTCCAGCATCACCAGCACCTCGACCTGCATGGTGGAGAAGGTGGTCAGGCCGCCGCACAACCCGGTGCCCAGCAGCGGGCGGCGATACCCCGAGGCGGGCAGCCGTTCCAGCAGTCGGGTGGTGAAGTACCCGAGCAGCGCGGCTCCGGCGATGTTGACGAGGAACGTCGCCCACGGCCAGTGCCCCGGCGGCACCGCGAGGACGTGGCTGAGCGCGGCCCGCGCCAGCGTTCCCAGCGCACCGCCGAGGAACACCGCGGCCAGTTCCCGCCGGTCGGTGATCGCCACACCGCAAAGTATGTAGCCCGGCGGCGGGACCGATAGGGTCGGCACACCATGACGGCGCAGGATCTCCTTCAGGTGCGGATCTCCGTACTCGGTCCGGTCCGGGCGTGGGTGGACGGGCAGCCGGTCGATCTGGCCGGGCCCAAACAGCGGTCGGTGCTGGTGCGCCTGGTCCTCGCGCACGGCGACGTGGTGTCGGTGGACCGGCTGATCGAGGACCTCTGGGCCGGTGAGCCACCGCCGAAGGCACTGGCGGCGCTGCAGGCCTACATCTCTCATCTGCGCCGGGTGCTGGAACCCGGCCGCGAACGCCGGGCCGCGGCCCGGGTGATCGTCAGTGCCGCCCCCGGGTACTGCCTGCGGCTGCCCGACGAGGCCGTCGATGTGTGGTCGTTGGAGTCCGGGATCGCCGCGGCCGAGCAATGCAGCGACCCGCAGCAGCGGGCGGCGCTGCTGGAGGATCTGGTCGCCGCGTGGACCGGTGGTCCCTACGTCGAGGTCCGCGACGCGCTGTGGGCGGCCCCCGAAGTGGCGCGGCTGGCCGAACTGCGGCTGTCCGTCACCGAGGCGCACGCCGCGGCGCAGTCCGCCCTGGGACAGCACGGTGTGGTGGCCCGGGTGCTGGAACCGCACGTACGTGATCACCCGGACCGCGAGGCCGCCGCCTGCCTGCTCGCGGTCGCGCGGTACCGCTCCGGTCACCAGACGGCGGCCCTGGACGTCTTGCGCCGCACCACCAGCTACCTCACCGACGAGCTCGGACTGGAACCCGGACGGGCGCTGCGGGATCTGGAACGCGACATCCTGCGCCACGCCGATCACCTGGACCCCATCGCGGTGGCGCCGGCACCCGTGTCGGCGCCCCCCGACGTGCCCGATGCCAGTCCCACCCGCGGGCGCGCCGACGAACTGGCCGCCATCGACGTGGCGGCCGCCGCCGCGATGCGCGGCGGGCTGCGGGTGGTGTGGATCGGCGGTGAGGCCGGTGCCGGCAAGACCACCGTGGTCGAGACGGCAGCGGCCCGGCTGCGCAAGGCCGGCTGGACGGTGGTCGCCGGGCGCAGTCCCGAGGTCGACGGCGCGCCACCGGGCTGGGCGTGGACCGAGGTCCTCGAAACCTTCACCGCCACATTGCCACCGCGGCAGTCTGCGGCGCTGGCGCCGCTGCTGCACGACGGCCGGGCCGCCTCCGAGCAGACCGCCGAGGGCACGGTGTTCTGGATCGCGCACGCGCTGGCCGAGGTGCTCGGCCAGGCCGCCGAGCGGGCACCCCTGCTCATCGTGCTCGACGACCTGCACCGCACCGACGGGCTGACGCTGGAGCTGTTGCGGCTGACCGCGGATCGGCTCGGGGCTGGCCGGGTGCTCGTCATCGGCACCTACCGGCCCTCGGAATCCGGGGCCGAACTGGGTCAGGCCCGCGCCGCGCTGGCCAACCACACCGCCGCGCATCTGACCCTGTCCGGTCTGGACGACGCGGCGCTGACCGCGCTGGCCACCGATTGCGGACTGCCCGCGGTGACCCGGGAAACGTTGCGGCTGTTGCGGGAACGCACCGGCGGCAACCCGTTGTTCGTCCGTGAGCTGGCCCGGCTGATGGTCGCCGAAGGTGTGGACGCCGCGCACGGCGGGATTCCCGCCGGGGTCGGTGATGTGGTCCGGCGCAGGCTGGCCCGGCTGCCACCGCAGACCGCGACCGCGCTGCGCCAGGCGGCGGTGCTGGGCCGCGAGGTCGATATCACCCTGCTGGGCGAACTGGCCCGCAGCGATGACGACGAACTACTCGACGCGCTGGAACCCGCGGTGCTCACCGGGCTGCTCGACGAGCCGGCTCCCGGGCGGATCAGGTTCGCGCACAAYMTGATCCGGGACACCCTCTACGAAGACACCTCCGTGCTGCGCCGGTCCCGACTGCATGCCGCGGCGCTGGACCTGTTACGTGCATCCGGCCATGGCGACGCGGCATCGCTGGCCTACCACGCCGTGGCCGCCGCCACTACCGAGACCGCCGCCGAGGCGGCGGGTTTTGCGATGAAGGCCGCGAGGGAGGCCGACGGGGTCGGTGCGCCGGTGGAGGCCGCCAGGCAGTGGCGGGCCGCGGTGCGCATGTTCGAACTCTCCGGCGCGGACCACGCGTCGGCGGTGCCCGCGCGGTGCGGTCTGATCGCCGCGCTGGCTCAGGCCGGTGATGCGATCGGATCGCGCGAAGAGCTGCACCACACCATGGTTGCCGTCGGCGCTGACGATGCGCTGGCGGTCCAGGCGCTCACCGCGTCGGACAGCCCGCTGGTGTGGCGGGTGCGCGACGGCGACCTCATCGATCACGCCATCGTCGACCCGCTACGCCGGGTGCTGGGCCGCGAACAGCCCCCGCAGGTGCGCGCCCGGCTGCTGCTGACCCTGTTCACCGAATTGGAGGGGGTGGACCACGATCCGGCACTGGCCGCCGCCGACGAGGCGCTGCGGCTGGCCCGGGCCGTGCACGCGCAGCACCCGGCCGGCAACCAGCGGCTGCTGTGTGCCGCGCTCAACGTGCGGGCCTTCGCCTCCCTGGGGCCCGACCTGGCCCATGAGCGTGAAAGCATTGTCGCCGAACTGCTCTCGGTGGCCGAGGCCTATGACGCCATCGATTACCAGGCGGTCGCGCACTGGTTCGCGTTCCTGGACGCCTCCGCGCGTTCGGATCTGGCGGGTGCGGCCGCGCACGCCGATCAGGCGGTGGCGCGGGCGGGCACCGGCCAGCTCGGATTCCTGCTGGGTGTGCTCGACGCCTTCGGTGCGCAACTGGCCGTGCTGGCCGGCCGGGCCGACGAGGGGGAGCGGGGCTATATCGCGGTCTCGGCGAAGCTGGCCGAATACGGCGTCGCCAACGGGGCGCACATCGGCATCGTGGGCCGGGTGAGCGCCAACCTGGTGCGCGGCAGCCTCGCCCCGATGGCCGACGACCTGGTCGCCGTGCACCGCTTCGTGTCCAAGATCATCGCCGACGGCGCGGCCATCGCACTGCATCAGGCGGGCAGAGTCGAAGAGGCCCAGCAGATCTGGGCGGAGCGCATCCCCATCGAGCGATCCTTCTACTTCGTCGCGATGGCCACCTTGCGGGCTCATGCGGCCGTCGCGATGGGCGATCTCGCGGTCGCGAACGCCACCGCCGCGGAGTTGCTGCCGTACTCCGGGCGCTTCGCGGGCCTGGACAACGGGACGCTGCTGACCGGGCCGGTGGACGCCGCACTGGCCGCCGTCGCCGACGCCACCGGTGACACCGCGGCTGCGGCGCGCTACCGGCGGGCCGCCGCCGAGCTGACCGAGCGGCTGCGCACGGCGGCCCAGGCGTTGATCGACTGACGCCCTTGGTGCGACTGACGCCCTTGGTGCGGCGAAACTCGCGTACCGGTCGTAATTCGACCCGCGCCGACGACGGGTAAGCGAGTTTCGCCGGGCTACAGAGGGTGAGTCAGCCGAAGACCGCGCGCTCGAAGCGGCGGTRCCGGGTCGCGAGGTAGCGCAGCAGCAACATCAGCGGTCCCGGCACACCGGCGGCCAGCGTCGCGCGCTCGACGTCGGTGGCCACCCCCAGGATGCGCGGCCCCTCGAAGGACAACCGCCCGGTGCGCCGGGCCGCCTTCTCGATGGATTCCCAGTCCTTGAGCGAGACGTACCGGCGGATCACCGGGAACAGGTCACGTTCCTCGTCGGCGATGTGGGCTTCCAGCAGCCGGTGCAGATCGGCCAGGCCGGCGGCCAGCGGCCGGGCCATCTCCGGATCGGCGGACCGCCCGAAGGCCGCGGCGTGCACCCGCAGCCGGTCCAGCCGCGGATCCAGCGCGGCGTGGTCCTCGGTCAGTTCGGTCAGGTCGATGAAATCGCCGGCTGAGGCCTCGATGACCGGCCACAGCACATCGTCTTCCATGGTGTGGTGATGGTGGATCGACTCACACATCAGCTCGACGTAGCGGGCGACCGCCTTGGCCCGTTTGGGCCCGCACGGCAGTCGGCGCTGCGCGATGGGGGCGGTCAGTTCGGCCAGCCGGCGGGTGTCGGTGACCATCGCGCGGTGGGTGAGGGTGATCCCGCTCAGGTCGGGATCCGGATCGCCGGGGCGGCGGACGTTACCGGCGGGTTGGGCTGATCGTGCGGAGTTGTTCATGCCGGCAACCTTGTAACGGCCCACTTGCGACGAACTTGCAACGGGCTTGCACCTAGGACGAGACACCGGCGCCGCGGGTAGGCAAGGATGGAGTCATGGTGGCCAATCCGCGAGCCGGGCAGCCGGCACAGCCCGAAGATCTCGTCGACCTCGCACATCTGGTCACCGCCTATTACACGGTGCAGCCCGATCCCGACGACGTCGCCCAGCAGGTGGTGTTCGGGACGTCCGGGCACCGCGGCTCCGCACTGGACGGCGCCTTCAACGAGGCGCACATCCTGGCCACCACCCAGGCCATCGTGGAATACCGCGCCGCCCAGGGCACCACGGGTCCGTTGTTCATCGGCCGGGACACCCATGCCCTGAGCGAGCCGGCCTGGGCCTCCGCGCTGGAGGTGCTCGCCGCCAACGACGTGGTGGCGATGATCGACGCCGCCGACCGCTACACCCCGACCCCGGCGGTCAGCCACGCCATCCTCACCTTCAACCGGGGCCGCGACACCGATCTGGCCGACGGCATCGTCGTCACCCCGTCGCACAACCCGCCGCGCGACGGCGGCTTCAAGTACAACCCGCCCAACGGCGGACCCGCCGACACCGACGCCACCAGCGTCATCGCCAAACGCGCCAATGAGATTCTGCGCGAAGGCATCCGGGCGGTGAAGCGGGTACCGCTCTCGCGCGCCCTGCAGGTCGCGCAGCGCCACGACTACCTCAACGCCTACGTCGCGGACCTGCCGAACGTCGTCGATCTGCACGCCATCCGCGCCCAGGGGGTGCGCATCGGGGCCGACCCGCTGGGCGGCGCCAGCGTCGACTACTGGGCCGCGATCGCCGAGACGCACAAACTGGATCTCACGGTGGTGAACCCGCTGGTCGACGCGACGTGGCGGTTCATGACGCTGGACACCGACGGCAAGATCCGGATGGACTGCAGCTCCCCGAACGCGATGGCCTCGCTCATCGGCAAGATCGGCGACTACCAGATCGCCACCGGCAATGACGCGGACTCCGACCGGCACGGCATCGTCACCCCCGACGGCGGGTTGATGAACCCGAACCACTACCTGGCGGTCGCCATCGACTACCTGTTCACCCATCGCCCGAACTGGCCCGGCAGCACGGCGGTCGGCAAGACCGCGGTGAGCAGTTCGATCATCGACCGGGTGGTCGGCGGGCTGGGCCGTGAACTGGTCGAGGTGCCCGTCGGCTTCAAATGGTTCGTCGACGGGTTGATCGGCGGGACAATCGGTTTCGGCGGCGAGGAGAGCGCGGGCGCATCCTTCCTGCGCACCGACGGCTCGACCTGGACCACCGACAAGGACGGCATCATCCTGGCGTTGCTGGCCTCGGAGATCCTCGCGGTCACCGGGTCCACCCCGTCGCAGCGCTACGCCGAACTGGCCGACACGTACGGCGCACCCACCTACGCGCGCATCGACGCCCCGGCCGATCGCGAACAGAAGGCCCGGCTGGCCAAGCTGTCACCCGAACAGGTGAGCGCCACCGAGCTGGCCGGCGAGCCCATCACCGCCAAACTCACCACCGCACCCGGCAACGGCGCGGGCCTGGGCGGGCTGAAGGTCACCACCGAGAACGCCTGGTTCGCCGCGCGGCCCTCGGGTACCGAGGACGTCTACAAGATCTACGCCGAATCTTATCTGGGACCCGAGCACTTGGCCGAGGTGCAGGAAGCCGCCAGGGAAGTGGTGAATACAGTCATCGGGTGAGCTCTGTTGCGGAGGGCGACTGTCCGACTGAATCCAAGCGCCGCCTGCCGCGCGAAGTCTGGGTGCTGGTCGCCGCGAATGTCGTGGTCGCGCTCGGTTACGGCGTGGTGGCCCCGGTGCTGCCGCAATACGCCCGCCATTTCGGTGTCAGCATCGCCGCGGCCACGTTCGTCATCACCGCCTTCGCGGTGATGCGCCTGGTCGGTGCGCCGCCGGCCGGTTTCCTGGTCCAGCGGCTCGGGGAACGCCGGGTGTATATCAGCGGCCTGATCATCGTGGCCGTGTCGACGGGCGCCTGCGCGCTGGCCGATAGCTACTGGCAGCTGCTGCTGTTCCGCTCCCTTGGTGGCCTAGGGTCGGCGATGTTCACGGTGTCCTCACTGGGCCTGATGATCCGCATCTCGCCGCCCGACGCGCGCGGGCGGGTGGCCGGATTGTTCTCCTCGGGCTTCATGATCGGATCGGTCGGCGGGCCCATCCTGGGCAGCCTGACCGTGGGGTTCGGTCTGTCCGCGCCGTTCCTGATCTACGGGGCCGCGCTGCTGGTCGCCGCGGCCGTGGTGTTCATCAGCCTGCGGCGATCCACCATCGGCGGCCGGTCGGACGAGGACGAGGCGCCGCCGGTGCCGTTCCGTACCGTGTTCGCCCACCGCGCCTACAAGGCGGCCCTGCTCTCCAACTTCGCCACCGGGTGGGCGTCGTTCGGCCTGCGGATCGCGCTGGTGCCGCTGTTCATCGTGGAGGTGCTCGGTCGCGGGCCGGGCGCGGCGGGTCTGGCGCTGACGGCGTTCGCGGTGGGCAACATCTCCGTCGTCATCCCCAGCGGCTATCTGTCGGACAGGCTGGGGCGGCGCAAGCTGCTGATCTTCGGGCTGACGCTGGCCGCGGTGTCCACCGCGCTGGTGGGCTTCACCACGTCGATGCCGGTGTTCCTGGTCGCGGCCTACGTCGCCGGCGCGGCCACCGGGATCTTCGTCTCGCCGCAGCAGGCCGCGGTGGCCGACATCATCGGCAGCAAGGCGCGCGGTGGCACCGCGGTGGCGACGTTCCAGATGATGGCCGACGTCGGCTCGATCGGTGGTTCGCTGCTGGTGGGGTTGATCGCGCAGTACTTCTCGTTCTCCTGGGCGTTCGTGATCAGCGGCGCGATCCTGCTGTTCGCCGCGGTGGGCTGGGCGTTCGCCCCCGAGACCCGGGGCCGGCCGCCGGCCGAGCACACCCCGGCCCGCGCGCTCGGCCCAGAGGCCGGTGGCGAGGTGCCCTGACCAGCTGTTTTGAACCTGTGCGGGGCAGTGGTGTACCTTTCAACAGCACAACAAACGGGGCTATGGCGCAGTTGGTAGCGCACCACACTGGCAGTGTGGGGGTCAGGGGTTCGAATCCCCTTAGCTCCACGTTCGAGAACCCGCTCCGGCTTCGGCTGGGGCGGGTTTTTTCGCCGGGAATGACGATGCCCCGAATAAGGATTTTCCACAACGCAGTTCCGGGCTGTGGCCCTCGCTGATGCGCTATAACTCTCGAAGAATGCAACATCCTCTTCGTGGTAGGAGCAGCATGACGTCGGTACTGAGCAATACGAATTCGAGCCGCAAGGCTGCGGGCGGTCTCGTGGCCATCGCCATTGCCGGTGGATTGTTCGCCGGTGCCGGCTTCGGGGCTACGCCGACCGCAAGTGCGACCTGCGCGTCTTTCTTCGGCATCGGTAACAGTTCGAATTGCACCAGTAATCTCTTCAGTTTCGCCGTTGCGATCGGCAGCGGAGCACAGGCGCACGCCCGTGGCTCCATCGGAGGGGCCGTCGCCGTCGGTAAGAACAACACCGCCAGCACCGGCTCGGGATCAATCCTCAACGTGGCGATCAGTGCCCTCGGCAATGGCAACTCCGTCACCACGGGAGGCGCGTTGGCGAATATCGCCACCAATATCGGCGGCAGCGGCAACTCTGTCACGACGGCGGGCAGCCTGTTCAATACGGCGACGAACATATTCGGTAACGGCAACACCATCACGACAAGCGCCGGTTATGTGAATTGGGCCCGGAATGTTTTCGGTGACAACAACATCATCACGGTGACCGGCGGCACCGGAAATTGGGCCCGAAATGCGTTCGGTGACGAGAACACCCTGTCGGTACAGGCCGGGAACGCCAATACCGCTCGCAATATCTTCGGCGACAACAACACCGTGACCATTCAGGGCGGCTATGGAAACTTCACCAGGAACGTGCTCGGTAGCGGCAACACGGTCTCGACACAGGGTGGCTACTCGGATCTGGCCACCAATTTCCTCGGTAACAACAACGTGGTCACCTCCACCGGCGGGTACTTCAACGGAGCCAGGAACATAGTCGGCAGCGGCAACAATGTTTCCGCCGGCGGGCCGGGCAGCAACCTGAACCTGGGGATCAATGTGCTCAGCGGCGGTAACACCCTTTCCGCGGGCGGTGTGACCAGCAACCTGAACGGGGTGCTCAACGTCGGCGGCGGTGACAACACCATCACGGCGGGAGAGACCGGCTCGGTACCCGGCAACCTGAACGCCGGCTTCAACCTCTTCGGCACCAGGAACATCGTCGGGGCGGGCCCGGGTCCGCTGTCGCTGGCGGGTTCGATCCTGCGCGACGATCAGACCGTCACCAAGACCGACCTCGGCGTCGCGATCAACAACTTCCGCGTCGGCGGGGCACGTCAGGCGGCGACCGGCAAGAGTGGCGCCGCGCGTACCGCGCAGGAGGTACCGCGCAGCAACCGGGCAAGTTCGGCCGACTCGAACGGTCCCAGCGCACGGAAAGCCGCCAGAAGCGCCGACTAGCGTCCCCGGCCCGCCCGGACGGACTATGTTTGCCGTCGGGTGCGGTTGGCACACCCAGGGCAAGGGACCAGACCGGTTCCGCGCGGTGGCAGGCGTCTTAGCGCAAGGGGATGATCCGTTGCCCGACGCGCACGATGTTCTGGACGCCGCCGTTTCCGGTGTCGGCCTGGACCCCGCCTTCCAGCCCATCACCGCACTCGCGGACGGCTCCGTGGTCGGTTTCGAGGCCCTGACGCGCTGGCCTGCGCTCGGCGATCCTGATCCCGCGGCGGTGTTCGCGCGGGCCGCGGCCACCGGGAGCCTCGGCGGACTGGAAAAGATGTGCATCGAAGCCGCGATCGACCACGCGCTGCGCCGGGAGCTACCGCAGGGCACCGTGCTCGCGCTCAACTGCGAACCGCTCGGAACGCACCTCAACCGCGCCGAGAGCCCCCTTCTGGACCGCGCCCACGACGAGCTGCGGGTGATTTTCGAGCTGACCGAACGCAGCCTGCTGAAACACCCCCGGGCATTGCTGCAGAAGGTGGCCGRCCTGCGCGCGGACGGGTTCGGCATCGCCCTCGACGACATTGGTGCCCATCCTGATTCGCTGGCGTTGCTCGACGTGATCTGCCCGGACATCGTCAAACTCGATGTCCACCTGGTGCAGTCACACCCCACCGACGCCCAGGCGCACATCCTGGCCGCCGTGCTGGCCCATACCGAACGCACCGGGGCGGTGCTGCTCGCCGAGGGCATCGAATCCGACGAGCACCTCGAGCAGGCGCTGGCGCTCGGCGCCAGCCTCGGCCAGGGCTACAAGTTCGGCAGGCCCGGGCCGTTGACCGAGCCGGTACCGGTGTCGTGGTCGCCTCCGCCGATGAAGCACCCGGTGCAGCCGGCCGGCGACTCGCCGTTCGACGTGGTGGCGGGAAGGCTGCTGGTGCGGACGGCGCGCAAGGCCACCCTGATTCCGTTCTCCCGGCACATCGAGGCCCAGGCGCGGCATGCGACCGATCCGCCGATGGTGATGGCCTCACTGCAGCTGGCACAACACTTCACGGCGGCGACCAGCGCGCGCTACAGCGAGCTGGCGTCGTCCTCGGCGTTGGTCGCCATCTTCGGTCGGGGCCTGCCCGAGGATCTGGGATCCGGTATCCGGGGAGTGGACCTGAAAGCCGACGATCCGTTGTGCGCGCAGTGGATCGTGCTCATCCTCGGGCCGCACCACTGCGCGGCGCTGATCGCCCGCGAGCAGGACACCACCGGCTCGGTACCCGAACCCGAGCGTCGGTTCGATCTCGCGATCACCTACGACCGGGAGCTGGTCACCGTGATCGCCCGCAGCCTGCTGGACCGAATCCCCTGAGCCGTGCGGTATGTGCGTACCGGCTGGGCACCGGGGCAAAATTGACGCCGACCGCTAAAGTATGGGCGATGTGCACCTCTCGCCGTGCTACCGGATGCCGGGGGGCTTGCAAGGTCGGTGACGCCAGTTGATCGGCAGCCTCAACGGCTTGGTGGATCTGGCTGCCAAACGGCTGATCACCGCGCACACCGACAACGTGGTCGAGGTCAGTGAGTTGGTACTCACCGATCTGGCGGCATATCTCGGGCTCGATGTCGCGTTCCTGCGGCACAACGATCACGAGATCCACGCGACCCGGTTGGTGGCGCAGTGGCCGATACGCACCTTCGTGCCCGACCCGGACCCGATCGGCGTGGTGTACTTCGCCGACGCCGACCCGGTCTTCGCGATGGCTGAGTGGCTCAAGGAGCCGCTGGTGATCCGTCCGGAGCCCAAGACCGACGAGTATCAGCAGACGATCCAGCAGGGCACCGAGGTTCCGCAGATCTCGATGGCCAGCGTCCCACTGCTGTCCCATGACGTCACCACCGGCACGTTGGGTTTCGTGAAGTACGGCGACCGGGAGTGGCTGGAGGAAGAACTCAACGCGCTGAAGACGATCGCGACGATGTTCGCTCAGCTGCAGGCCAGGCTGGTGGCGATCGACCGGTTGCAGTTCCTGGCCGAGCACGACGATCTCACCGGGCTGTCCAACAGCCGTGTGCTCACCGATCATCTCAACGGCCGCCTGGCAACCGGTCAGGACGGCCCGACGGCCGTGCTGTTCACCGACCTGGACCGGCTGAAATCGGTGAACGACCAGTTCGGCCACACCGCGGGCGATGAACTGATCGCGCAGTTCGCCCGGCGCCTGCGTGAATCGATCGGCGACACCGCGCTTCTCGCGCGCCAGGGTGGTGACGAGTTCGTGATCGTGCCGCACCAGCCGATGGAACTGGAGGAGGCCGCGCTGCTGGCCGACCGGATCCGGCTGCTGCTCAAAGAGCCCTTCACCATCGGACGCGAATTCGTCCGCCGGACCGCCAGTATCGGTGTGGCGGTGGGTTTCCCGGGCCACGACTCGGCCTCCGATGTGTTGCGTTACGCCGATCTGGCGTTGGTGGCGGCCAAGGGTTCGGGGGGCAACGACACCGCCGTCTTCACCGACGCCATTGCCCTGAAATACCTGTTGCTCAACGATGTCGAGTTGCATCTGCGCGATGGCATCGAGAACGAAGCCTTCGTGGTGCACTACCAGCCCGAGGTGGATCTGCGTACCGGCAAGGTGGTGGCGGTCGAGGCGCTGGTGCGGTGGAACCACCCCACCCGGGGCATGCTGCTCCCGAGCGCATTCATGCCCGTCGCCGAATCCTCCAACCTGGCAGCGGTGTTGGGCCGCAAGGTACTGCAGGACTCCTGCGCGCAGTTGCGGCACTGGAAGTCGGTGGGGCTCGCGCAGGACGTGAAGCTGCGGGTCAATGTGTCACCGGTACAACGGGTCGCCGCTGGTTTCGCCGACCACGTGGCGCGGGTGCTGACGGAGTACGAACTCGACCCGGCCTCGTTGAGCCTGGAGTTCGCCGAGAGTTTCGTCACCGATGACGCCGACCTGAACGACGAGATCCTCACCGCACTGCGAGCGCTCGGGGTGGGGCTGGCGCTCGACGAGTTCGGGGCCGCCTACAGCGATTTGAGCCGGCTGAAATCACTGCCCATCGACACCTTGAAGATCGACCGGTCATTCGTGCAGCACCTCGACGGGAGCAAGGACGATCTGGCGATCATCCGGGCCATCGTGTCCCTCGGCGAGGCGTTCGGCCTCGGCCTGGTCGCGGTGGGACTGGAGACCGAGGCGGCCGCGCAGATGCTGGTGAAGATGGGTTGCCATCAGGCACAGGGCTTCCTGCTCTCACCCCCGGTCGATGCGGACACCATGACGCAGATGCTGGAGACCGGCACCATCGCCTGGCGGCGTTAGGTCTCTCAGTTCTTCCGGGCCGACAGCAGCAGCGCGGGCAGCTTCACGCGGCCCTTGGCGTCGCTGTCAAAACTGTGATCGGGAAGATTTGGGACATCGGGCAGTTGCACCGCCACGAAGGCTGGCTGGACGTTCTCGATGTTCCAGACCCGCGACACCACTCCGCGCAATTCGGCTTCGGTTACCAGGTTCGGCACTGGGAACGGGGAATCCGGGGGCAGCGCGTCGGTGGTGAATACGAGCATGTGCAGCACCGCGCCGGTTGCGGACACCTCATGGATGCCACGCAGGTAATCCTCGCGCGCCTCTACCGGCAGCGAATGGAACAGCGTGCAGTCGACGATGGTGTTGAACGATTCGCCGTCCACGCTGAGGGTGCGCAGGTCGCCTTGCACGAAACGGACATTGGTCAGTTCACGCTCTGCGGCGGCGCGCGAGGCGGCCGCGATGGCGACGGTGGAGATATCGGCGCCGACGACCTCGTACCCGGCTTCGGCCAGTGCCAGTGCCACATCGCCCACACCGCAGCCGGCGTCCAGGACGGGGCTGGTGATCTTGCCCGCGTCGATCAGCGCGACGATYTCGGGCTGCGCCTCACCGATGTTCCACGGCGGTGGGCCCGCGAAGATGTGGTCGGAGTAAGCAGCATCCCAGTCCATCACTTCAGCCATAACTGGAGAGCGTAGCGGGAGTCAGCGCAGATGTTCACCGAAGAAGGTCAGGATCCGCCGCCAGGCATCCTCGGCCTCCGGTTCGGAGTATTCCATCCCGGCGATCCGCTCGATCACATTGAACGGAGCCGGGATCCCGAAATCGTTCATGAAGCTGTGGCCGACATTCAGATACTCCTTGATGTCGCGGGGCACGTCGCCCTTGGCGAGCACGGCTTCCAGTGCGGCCGCGGATCCACTGCGGGCGATCCGGTCCTTTGCGCCGTAACTCGCCACCACGGGGCACGATTCGGCGAGCACCTCGATGTTCTTGGGACTCAGCCCGTAGTTCGGCGCGGTGGCGTCGAACAGACCGCTGGGCGCGAGTTGCAGGACGAAGCCGGCGCCCATGCAGAAGCCGACCAGGCCGACCTTGCCGGTGCAGTTCGGGTCGGCGAGCAGATGGTCGCGTGCCGCGATGATGTCATCGAAGGAGTCGCCGGTGCCCGTGAAGTGGGTGCGGATGGCGGAGATCATGCATCGGATCTTGAGGCCCCGGCCGTAGAGTGCGGGCGCCAGCGTGAGATATCCCGCTGCGGCGAGGCGGTCGCTGATGCGTCGCACATCGGCGGTCATCCCGCGCACGTCCTGGACCACGATGACGGCCGGCCAGGGACCCTCCGTGGTGGGTGTCGCGAGGTAGCCGGGCAAAGGGCCGGCGGGTGCTGGGTAGGTGACCTTCGGCATGTGGGTTATCCCGTTGTTGTTCAGCTGATCTGGTGGCCAGCGCATTCGGCAGGTTGGCGACGGTACGCACGCACTGCCGACCCAGCCTGCCATACCGCTGAACCATAGGGTCGCACTGGAATACAAGTTGCCTGTATTGTCGAGGTCATGACGGACTTTCTCATGACGCGGCGACGCGGCTGATCCGCGGGGGTCAGGTCCTCACTCCCGCCGGCCCCGCGGACGGCGATTGACCAACTGGCGAGCGTTGATCCCTGGTGCGGGTGTTYGTGGGGTATGCCCCACCAGGGATCAACGCGCAGCCACCCGGGCGCGGATCGGGCCGACCGGCACCATGGTGAACGGCACGGCCAGGGGGAAATCGGCTTCCAGCGCGGTGATCTGCACGTCGCGGATGATGGTGGCGATCGCGAGCGTCGCCTCCAGCATCGCGAAATGATCGCCGATACAGGAACGTGGGCCGCCACCGAAGGGCACGTACTGCCAGCGGTCGCGGTCCTTTGAGTTCTGGGCGCTGAACCGCTCGGGGTCGAACTCCAAGGGGTTTGCCCACAGTGACGGATCACGTTGCACCGACATGCGGCCGAACACCAGCATGGTGCCGGCCTCGACCCGGTACCCGGCCACCTCGACATCCCGTGTCGCCCTGCGCGAGCCGGTCGGCCCCGGCGGGCACAGCCGCAGCGCTTCCTTGATCACCTGGACGGTGTAGCCCAGACGGCCGACATCGTCGGTGGTCAGCCTCCGGTCCCCGAGCGCGGCAACCTCGGCGAAGACCCGGTCCTGGATCTCGGGGTGTCGTCCCAGCGACCACAGGGTGTAGGTCAGCGTGGTGGCGGTGGTGTCCTGCCCGGCGAATAGGAAGATGATCATCTCGTCGCGGATCTCGTTGTCCGACAGCGGCTGGCCGGTCTCCGGGTCGGTGGCGGCGATGAGTGCGTGCACCAGGGGAGCGTCCAGGGTGGGGTCGGCGCGGCAGGCGGTGATGATCTCGCCGGCCAGCCGGCGGATACTTTCGGTCGCCGCCCGGGCCCGTCGCCGCGCCGGTGTCGGCAACCAGGACGGTGCCCGCAGCGGGCGCAGCGCGCGGGCCACGGCGTAACTGGTGGCCACCCGCAGCGGTTCGGCTACGTCATCGGATCTTTCGTCGAGGTCCAGTCCCAGCACCGAGCGCCCCAGCGCCCGCATGGACAACTGCCGGGCCTGGCTGTCCAGGTCGATCTCGCTGCCGTCCACCCAAGAGTCCGTGATCATTTCGGCAGCCTCTGCCATATGTCCGGCAAAAGAGTCGACGCGTTGCTTGGTGAAAACAGGTTGCAGGGTGCGCCGGCGAGGTAGCCATTCATCGTGTGGCAAGACGAAAAGGTTGCCCCCGATGAGGCTGCGCAACTGGGCGGCGACGGCACTGGTCTTGTCGATGGAACCGTCGCGGACGCTGACGATATCGCGTATTCCCTGAGGTGACGTGGCCACCACGACGGGCGGCATGAGCCAACTCGGGCCGAGGCTGAACCGGGTCACCGGACCGCCCGCATCACGCAGGATGTCGGTGCCGGTGTGGAAATTGCGCAACGCGTCCCGTCTTTGCCGGTACGGCAGCGGATTGAGCGGGGCGAGAGGCAGTTCGGCAACGGTCCGATCATGCGCAATGTCGGGCAAGGACATACCTCCGTCGAGTCGGTCGCTACGCCCCCGTTGAATCGGTCCTAGTGTACGACTCGGATGAGTTGGCGCCGCGGCGCCCGAGGATGACGAGGACAGCATGCCGATCGCTTACCGTGCACAGATTCTGGACCCGGCCGACCCCGCCGACAGCGAAATCCTCGCCACGCTGCGCCGGGACCCGGGCATCGAATTCCTGGACCACCACGGGCAGCAACTGGCAAGCCTGCAGGGTCTGCGCCCGGAACCGGATCCCGATCTGGTCGCCGAACCCGGCAGGTGGGCGTTCTATCCGTGGCGGCGCACCGCCGTGTCGGTGCTGGGCCCCCGCGCATTTCGGGCGCTGCGGCTGGACCGCAACCGCAACAGCATCACCGCCGCCGAGCAGGATCGGCTCGGCGAGCTCTCGATCGGGGTCGCCGGGCTGAGCGTCGGACACATCATCGCCCACACGCTGGCCATGCAGGGGGTGTGCGGCAGTTTGCGGCTGGCCGATTTCGATGAGCTGGAACTGTCGAACCTCAACCGGGTCCCGGCCACCGTTCTCGATCTCGGGGTGAACAAGGCGTACGTCGCCGCGCGCCGGATCGCCGAGATCGATCCGTACCTGCCCGTCGAGGTGTTCGAGACGGGACTCAATCCCGAGACACTCGACGCCTTCGTCGACGGTCTGGACATCGCGGTCGAGGAGTGCGATTCGCTGCACATGAAAGCCGTGCTCCGGTTGGCTGCGCAGCAGCGGCGGATCCCGGTGCTGATGGCGACCAGCGACCGCGGGATCGTCGATGTGGAGCGGTTCGATCACGAACCGGGCCGGCCGATCCTGCACGGACTGCTCGGACAGCTCGATATCGACCTGCTGCCGGGCATGACCAATCGTGAGAAGATCCCGCACATCCTGCGCCACCTGGAGGCCGACCGGCTCTCGGCGCGCATCGCGGCATCGTTGATCGAGATCGACAAGTCGCTGTCGACCTGGCCGCAGACGGCCGCCGATGTCGGTATCGGTGCGTGTGCGGTGACCGAGGCCGTCCGCCGGATCGGGCTGGGGGAGGAGTTGCGTTCCGGGCGGACCCGCCTCGACATCGGCTGGGCGCTCGACCAGATACATGAGCCCGAGATGAGCCACCACAGTGGCGATGAGGCCGAATGGATTGAATCAGCCGGCAGCGCAGCAGCTTCGGAGACAGTCCCGGGCGAACTTCTCGGCGACCTCGCGGTGGCGGCCATGCGGGCACCCTCGGGTGGCAATGTTCAGCCGTGGCGCATCGGGGTCCGGCCGGACGGTGTCGACATCGCGATCGCGCCCACCTACACGTCCACGATGGACGTCGGATTCCGCGGCAGCGCGGTGGCGGTGGGCGCGGCATTGCTGAACACCCGGATCGCGGCGGCCGCGCACAGCGCGCTCGGCGAGGTCACCGTCTCCGAGGATGCCGGCGGCGTGCCATTGCAGGCTCGATTGCGGCTCGGGACAGCTGCCGACGCCGATCTGGCCGGGCTCTTCGGGGCGATGATGGCGCGCGAGACGAACCGTCATCACGGCGAACCACACCCCATCGACGCGGAGGTCGTCGCGGCCCTCACTGCGGCGGCCGAACACCAGGGTGGCCGGCTCAGGCTGCTCACCGAGCGTGCGGACATGGAGAGGGCGGCGACGATTTTCGCTGCCGCGGACCGGATCCGGTTCCTGACACCGCATCTGCACGGGGAGATGATCTCCGAGCTGCGCTGGCCGGGCGACCCCGATCCGGACGCCGGTATCGATGTGCGCAACCTCGAATTTGACGAAGGAGACATGGCGGTGCTCGGCGTGCTGCGCCGCCCCGACGTGATGGCCCAACTGGCCGGGTGGCAGGCCGGGTCGGCGCTGGGCGACGACATGCGCGATCGCGTCCTGGCCAGCTCGGCGCTCGCCGTCATCAGCGTGCCGGGGCGCGAACTTCGTGACTACGCGACCGGCGGCTCCGCGGTGGAGGCGGTGTGGATCACCGCCCAGCAGCGCGGTGTCGGCGCCCAGCCGGTGTCCCCGGTCTTCCTCTATGCGCAGACCCCCGAGGATCTGCACGAGCTGTCCCCGTCGTATGCCGGTGAATTGGGCACGCTGCAGCGAGAATTCGATGAGCTGATCGGACTGGACGCGGATGAGTCGATTGCGCTGACCCTGCGCCTGGCCCATACCCCGCCGACCTCATTGCCCAGCCGGCGCAGCAGGGATCGGCTGTCGCTGGCGCTCTGATACCGGCGCGGGTGTCCAAAAGGGGAACACCTGCAGCAATAATCGGTTGCGGCGGTGGATATCTTGATTTCATGGGCACCCGTCGCAAACCCTTGCTCGATGTCAGGGAGCCGTCGTACGCGCAGCGTACGTACTGGCCCTGACATCACGGAAGCGACTTCGGTATGCGCCGGAGTGAATCGGTTATCGACCCTTAATCGACGGACAACGAAACCTGGTACGGCAGCGTGCATCCGCACCAGGCGCTGGCGGAGTACCGGCGCAAGACCGGTATCCCGGCCCGGCTGGTGGTCGTCGCGATGACGGCCACCGGGAACTCGATCGCCGATCCGGCCGACCCCGGTCAGCTCGACGTCTCGGGTTTCGACGGTTCGGTGCCTCAGCTGCTCGCCGATTTCGGTCGCGGGTTGTAGCAGCTTCGGCGCGTTCTCGTACGCTCGACGTACGAGAACGCGCCGGAGTCGCGTACCGGCGCAGGAGGGCACCCGATGAAACTGGATTTCGCACTGCGATCCTGCGGTCTGCACGGGCACGCGACCTTCGCCCCCGACGAGACCGAACTCGCCGACCGGCTACGGGTGGACACCCCGGTCGGGGAGGCCTGGCGCTGCCTGCGCTGTGAGACGTTCGTCGTGGGGGCACCCCGTGGGCGCGGGCCGGCCGATACCGCGCCGGAGGTGCCGCGCGGACGGCTGCTGCGCGACCGGACACTGATGCGGGTGCTGGCCGTGGAACGGGTGATCCGCGCGCTGGTCATCCTGCTGGTGGCCGCCGGGGTGTTCGCGTTGCGCAGGTCGCACACCGAGCTGCAGCAGAAGTTCGAAGCGGAGCTCCCGTTGCTCAGACCGCTGGGTGATCAGATCGGCTGGAACCTCGACGATTCCAAGATCGTCCGGCACATCGGCGAGGCCTTCACCCTGTCGGAGACCACACTGCTGTGGATCGCCATCGGGCTGATCGCGTACGCCCTCATCGAACTCATCGAGGCGGTCGGGCTGTGGTCGATGAAGCGCTGGGGCGAATATTTCGCGGTGGTCGCCACGAGTGCCTTTCTGCCGCTGGAGATCTACGAGCTGACCGAGAAGGTGACCACTTTGCGGCTGCTGGCGGTGCTGATCAACATCGTGGCGGTGGTGTGGCTGTTGTGGAGCAAGCGGCTGTTCGGTCTCAACGGCGGCGGGCAGGCCTACCTCGCCGAGCATCACAGCGAGAGCCTGCTCAGCGTCGAGCGTGCCGGGCTCGACAAGAGTTGATCGGTGAAGGCGGCGGGACCAATTGCGCGTTTCTCCACGCGATTACCGGACATGCGAGGACCCTGGGTAGCGGGCCGAGGAGGGTCTGGCCGAGGAGGAAAGAGCGCATGCGGAACAACGATGCGGTGCCGGCCTTCTGCGGATACGGCAGACCACGATGACCGCCGTGGCCGTCACAGTTTTCGAGCGTGCCGCGGATCCGGCGGTTTTCGAGGGTTGGGAGACCGACGTGCGATCGGCCGTCGAGGCGGCGCCGGGATACGTCGCATGCGCCGCGTCGATCTCAGACGACGCGCCGCTGGACTGCGCGCTGGCGGTGACCTTCGAGTCCGAGGACCTGCTGCACGCGTGGCTGGACTGTGCCACGTGGAAAGAGCTGGTGCGCAGCGCGGCCGGGCGAGGCTTTCCACGGCTCGCTTCCGATTTGGTGATCGTCGACGGTGCCGTGATGCCAACCGGCGTCGCGGTTCTCGCCTCCAGCGTGTCCAGTGGCATGGAAGGCGAGTTCCAGACGACCCATACAAGACTGACGACGGCCGCCTCCCGCTTTACCGGATACGAGGGCACTGCGGTCTTCCCACCGGGGTTGTTGGGCACATGGATGTCGCTGATTCGATTCCGTACCGAACCTCAGTTGACGGCGTGGCTGCAGTCTCCGCAGCGTGCGGAGGTCCTGCCGCCGGTGCGGTCGAGCTTGACGAGGGATTTTGCGGTGTTCGCCCAAACCACCCCATTCGGTACCACTGTGCGCACCGTGGACGGCAAACCGAAGATGACGCCGGCCTGGAAGTCGGCGATGCTGCTGTTGATGGTGCTCTATCCCTTGGTGATGCTGAACTCGAAATTCCTAGCGCCGGTGATCACCGGTCTCGGCGCCGAGCCATGGTTGTCGGTGTGGATCATTCAGGTGTTCAGCGTGGCACTGATGCAGTGGTTGTTGATGCCCACAGTGGCGAGATGGTGCCGCCGTTGGCTCGACCCGGTGGAAGGCTCCGAACCACGAATCAGTCTGCGCGGTGCCGCGGTAGCCGTCATCGTCTACGGCGTGGCATTGGCGATCTTTGCAACCGTCGACGTGCTTCAGTACTGGGATTGACCGCCCGATGAAGGATCACGTGCCTCGGTCGATCGAATCGAAAACGACCAACGATTGCTCGAACGGCTCTGGCGTGACGCCCAGCTGATTCCCGAACGGGTGGTCGAGCCAGTACACGATGAACAGCAGCAGGCCGAGCAGCACAGCGACCGCGCTCAGCAGGATCAGATGCGCACGAATGCTGCCTAGATGCATGAAGCCGCCGAGTGCCAACAGAACGACACCGCCGAAAAGCAGCCCAGTCCATAACAATCCGGGTATCTGCGGCTTGGCGTCCAGAATTCTCTGATTCCGCTGCGATGCCAGCGTGCTCAGCTGGTCGAGGAACTTTTGGCTCACCGGGCTCGACTCGACGTTCGACTGCCCGCTGCCGAGCACCCCGTACATCTCGTTGAGCGCGTCTCGTGCGCCCTCGGTTCCGATACCGACCCGGATGGCATGTTCCCATTCAGGGCCCTCGACCGCATTCGCGTATTTGCGCAGTAGCGCCCGCATCTGGGCCTGCTCCGGTGTCG
Organism: Mycobacterium sp. P4_H6; assembly: GCF_056400845.1. NCBI lineage: Bacteria > Bacillati > Actinomycetota > Actinomycetes > Mycobacteriales > Mycobacteriaceae > Mycobacterium > Mycobacterium sp. P4_H6. Next base: position 27,832 of record NZ_JBFUKN010000063.1, read on the forward strand.
GCATGCCAACGGTCTGCCGGTACATCGTTATCAGGGTTGAGGCTTCGTTGGAGACGTTGGTCTCAGCGGAGGAGAACTGTTCCCAGGCCACGACGATGGTGAACCCGAGCAGCGCGCCGTAGACCAGTCCGACGCAGGTCATGAACGGCGACAGTGCACCGTTGTGAGACTCTGGCACCGGTTTGGAGAGGGTGCGCTTGGCCAGCCAGATGCTGCCGACCCCGACCAACACCGACACCAGCAAGGCCAGAGCGAGGAGCAGCCAGAGGCCGCCTATTCCGAAGTCGCCCACCCTTACCTCCGCACATGGGGCGCGCCTCACAGCGCCGCTGGATATCACCCGCGTAGCTCTACGGCCAGCCTAGGTCAATGTGAGCTGTGCGGTGGTCTGTTGACTGGCACGGTGTGACCCCCGGGTCAGAAACCTGCTTCCCACACCTGATTTTGCGGTTGTGGTCGGACGTCGATCCGGCTGGTGGTATGGACAACGAATGGATTTCGCGAGCTGGAGTCTGGGCCTTTCGCTGATCGTGCTGACGCTCGCGATCCACACCACGGGTGTGGTGCTGTTGGCGTTCAAGTTGGAGACCAGGATTCGGGGACGCGGTGATGGCGACGAGCACAAGGATGAACGACTGCGGGCGATCCCCACGGTGATCGGCAGTATCGCCGCCGTCGCGCTGATACTGACCGCTCTGCACGGGTTGGAGGGTGTCTTGTGGGCATTGGCGTACTGGTGGCTGGGGGCCCTCGACTCGTTCACAGACGCATCGGTGTATTCGCTGGGCAGTATGACCACATTCGACATACCGGGATTGGCGTTGCCGCCACGGTTCCGCATGCTGAGCGCGTTGGAGGCGGTCAACGGTGCATTGCTGTTCGGCATCAGCACCGCGTTCCTCTTCGCGGTGATGCAAGCGCACTGGCTGAGGATCTCGCACCGGCGCACGCCGCCGGAGTGACTTTCGACGCTTTCTCGGATCCGCCGTCAGGTGTTTGATTGCGCAGTCAATGACTGGCGCACCGCATTTTTGGCGACCTTGCCGTTGCTGGTGACGGGAAGCGCGTCGACGAAGCGCACCTGTCGGGGCCGCTTGAATCCGGCCAGATGCGCCCGCACATGGGCGATCAGTTCATCGGCGGTCGGCTGAGCCGGTCCGGGCACCACGACCGCACAGATGGCTTCACCCCAGTACTCGTCGGGCACACCGATCACGGCGGCCTGCTCGACACCGGGATGCAGCGACAGCACGTCTTCGACTTCGCGCGAGGACACGTTCTCGCCGCCGGTGATGATGATGTCCTTGAGGCGGTCGGTCACCACGAGTCGTCCGCTGTCATCGATGAACCCGGCGTCGCCGGTGTGCAGCCAGCCGTCGACGGCCGCAGGTCCGTCCGGCCAGTAATGTGCGGCGACCTGCGCGCCGCGGATCAGGATTTCGCCGTCGTCGGCGATGCGGATGTTCACCTCGCTGTGCGGACGGCCCGCACTGCGCAGCACCGCGGGATCGTCGGAGAGGTGGTCGGACGGGCCGAGAAAGGTGATGTTGCCGCCGGTTTCGGTCATCCCGTAGCCCTGGTGGAACCCGACCCCGAGCCGCTCGACCGCACGGCGTAGCAGATCGGCGGGTATCGCCGCCGAACCGTAGGAGATATCGCGCAGCGTCGGCAGTTCGGCAGGGGCATCCTGCAGATGCGCCAGCAGGCTGTGCAGCATCGTCGGGGCCAGCGAACACGAGGTGACCCCATGGGCATTGACTGCCGCGACGAAGGCGTCGGGCCGGAACGCGGGCACCGGCAACACCGTGGACGCCGCGCTGTGGTGCACCAGCATGTTGTAACCGGCGATATGGCACATCGGAAAGGGCAGCAGGTAGACCCCGCCCGCGCGCACCGAGCGGCCTGCGACCGTGCCACGCACCGCAGTGGTGAGGGAACGGTGGGTGTGCAGCACACCTTTGGGAGGTCCGGTGGATCCACTGGTGAACAGCAGCCAGACCGCATCGTCGGGGTGCACCGCGACATCCGGCTCCGTCATCGAATGCTGTTGCCACTGGGTGCTTTCGAAGGAAAACAACCCGTCGGCCGCTCCGGTGAGGGGCTCCAGGTAGCGGGCGTCACCCAGCACGAGCGCGGGCTGAACCCGGCGCAGCTGGTCGAGGTGCTCAGAGACGCTCAGCCGCTGATTGATCAATGTGAGGATGCGCCCGCTGCGCGGCACCGCGTAGTACAGGCGGGCGTAGTCGGCGCTGTTGTCGGCGAGGACTGCGATCCGGTCACCGGGCCGGCTGCGTTCGGTGATCCAGGAGGCGCGTTCGCGCACCTGAGAGTCGAACTGCGCGAACGACACCGCGGTGCCATCGGCGGCGATGAGCGCGGCGCGATCCGGGGCGACGCCTGCCGCGGCGGTCACCAGTTCGTGGATGAGGTCGATGGTCATGTGCCGGTGACGTTACGCACGTGCACCCCGCGGAGTTCAGTCGGTGTCGGGCAGGATGAGCGAGATCATGGTGTCGAGCCGGTCGGCCATCGCGTGGTAGCTCATCACGCTCGTCTGCACCTGCAGCAGGGCGCCCCAGAACATGGTCTCCAACGCGTCCAGCACCTCCGGCCAGGCGCCCATTCCGAGGGCGGCGGCCGTCCGGCGGTGTACCTCGGCTGCGACCCGGGCGCGCACCCCGGCCACCGCGTCGTCACCATCGCTGAGCAGTGCCCGTGCGCAGGCCGAGGCCAGCAGGGGTTCGTCGGCGAGCACCAGTGTCACGGCCCGCAATTGGGCGCTGACCCGGGCACCCATACCCGCGCGGGGATCGATGGTCAGCGGCAGCGCGTACACCCGGTTGAGGTACAGCTCGGCGAACATCGCGTCGATGGACGGAAAGTGCGCGGACACGGTGGACGGGGTGACCCGGGCTCTGGCGGCCAGTTCGGCGATGGACAGTTCGGCTCGCGCGTCGAGGATCGCCGCCGCCGCACCGAACACCTGTCGGTGGGTGTGCTTGCGGCGATACGCCGGATCCTGCAGGTAGGTGACTTCAGCCACCGCTGGGCTGGACATGTGTCCAAGGTATAGCGGTACCGGAAGATTGGCAACAGCTCTGGCCGCAGTGCGTATGACGTGCACTTACATGTCGGACACGGCGCGGCGACGGTCGGGCCGGGGTGGAAGACGGGCGTGCTCGCATGGACTAATCAGACAAGTGTCCAGTATTCTCGGAGGCGTTCCGGACCGAGCCGAGGGGGATGTCATGGCCTACGTGATCACGCAGAACTGCTGCAAGGACGCCAGCTGCGTGCCCGTCTGCCCGGTCGACTGCATCCGGCCGGTGGGCGCCTCCGCCGCGGACATGCTCTACATCGACCCGGAATCCTGCATCGACTGCGGAGCCTGTTTCGACGAATGTCCCGTCGGCGCGATCCACTATGAGGAGGACCTCCCGGCCGGGCAGGAACGCTTCAAGGACATCAACGCCGCCTACTTCGAGCGGCATCCGCTGGAGCCGGACACCACCGCACCTCCCGCGTCCCGTCACGGCGTCGCGCCAGGCGATCTACGGATCGCCGTGGTGGGCGCGGGACCGGCGGCCTGCTACGCCGCGGCCGAACTGATCGCCATCGACGGGGTGGAGGTGAATCTGTTCGAACGGCTGCCCACCCCGTTCGGGCTGATCCGCGCCGGCGTCGCACCCGATCATCAGCACACCAAATCGGTGGTCGGCATCTTCGAGCGCATCTTCACCAACCCGCGCTTCGGCTGCCATCTCGGCGTCGAGATCGGCCGCGATCTGACCCACGAGGAGCTGCTTGCGCACCATCATGCGGTGATCTACGCGGTCGGGGCGGCGACCAGCCGCGACCTCGGCGTGCCGGGGGAGGATCTGCCCGGCAGTCATCCGGCCGCCGATTTCGTCGGCTGGTACAACGGACATCCCGACCATGGCGACCGCAGCTTCGATCTCGGCACCGAGCGGGCGGTGATCGTCGGTAACGGCAATGTGGCCCTCGATGTCGCCCGTGTGTTGCTGATGGATCAGCAGGCACTCGGTGCGACCGATATCGCCGCACATGCGCTCCAGGCGCTGCGCGACAGCTTGATCGAGGAGGTGGTGATCCTGGGCAGGCGCGGCGTGGCCGACGCCGCCTTCTCGGTGGGCGAGTTCCTGGCGCTGGGCCACCTCGACGGTATCGACGTGATCATCGATGGGCCGCTTGAGGACCCGGTCGATGACACCGACCTGTGGGCCACCCTGAAACTGGACATCGCACGCGAGTACGCCGAGCGGCCGATGACTCCCGGCAACAAGCGGATCGTGTTCCGGTTCATGAGCAGCCCGGTGGAGATCGTCGGTGACGAGAAGGTGCGGGCGCTGCGGGTGACCGACGGCGACCTTTCCACCGGTCTGGTGCTGCGGTCCATCGGGTACCGGGGAGTCCCCGTCGCGGGTCTGCCGTTCGACGAGACCGCGGGCGTGGTGCCCAATACGGGTGGCCGGGTCGACGGTGCGCCCGGCAGTTACGTGACGGGCTGGATCAAGCGGGGGCCGCGCGGGGTGATCGGCACCAACCGGACCTGCGCCGAGGAAACCGTCGGTGAGCTGTGGCGTGATCACCTCGACGGCGCGCTGAGCCGTGCCGTTATCGGCCCGGACGGGTTGCGGAAACTGCTGCAGGACAGGGGAGTACAGGCCGTCGACTGGTCGGGATGGCGGGCGATCGACGCCGCCGAACGGGAACGCGGCACCGCCGCATCGCGGCCGAGGGTGAAGTTCATCGGCATACCCGAGATGCGCACCGCGGCGCTCGGTACGCCTTAGCGGGAAACGGTGGCGTCCTCACGGAACTCGATGGGACGGCGCAGCATCCACCGGTAGACGGTGACGCCCGGCATCATCACGGGCCAGAGCACGCCGAAGACAACGCTGACCACGATCAGGGCGACGTTGGCGCGGTGGCCGGTGGACCGGATGACCCGCCAGAACCAGGCGGCACAGAACCCGCCCACCAGCAGGTAGGCAGCCACAGTCAGCGCCGAGATCCCCATAGGAAATTCAGCGTACCGCGCGCGTGTTACGGCTTGTGGCAAAGCTTGCGGCGGTTGGGTGACGACCGTGCCGCGCCGAGGCGTCCCTAGACTCTGGGCCATGGATGCCAGCAGCGATGCAGAGGCGGCGGGTGCGGAGCGACGGCTCGTCATCAGGGTCAATTCGAACGCCAAGATGTCGCGCGGCAAGGCGGCCGCGCACGCCGTGCATGCGGCACTGAAGCTCTACGGCATCGAGTACGACCATCCGGTGATCGTCATCGGCGGTAAACCCGACGAAATACTGGAGCAGACCGTGCACATCCGTGATGCGGGCCGCACCGAACTGGAACCGGGCACCCTGACCGCGGGGGCGAGCTGGGAGTACCGACCCCGCGCCGAATGACGGCTACGGCCGGGTCAGCTCCGCGTACCGCGCGACATGGTGGTCGGTGGAACCGAATTCGTACTGGATGGCGGTCAGGCGCTTGAAATAGTGCCCGATGGCCAGTTCTTCGGTCATCCCCATGCCGCCGTGCAGTTGCACCGCGTTCTGGCCGATGAATCGCGCCGCCCGACCGACGGTGGCCTTGGCGGCCGACACTGCGCGGGCGCGCTCTGGCGGATCGGCTTCCAGTTTCAGCACCGCCAGATAGACGGCGGCCACCGACTGTTCGAGCTCCATGTGCATGTCCACCATGCGGTGCTGCAGCGCCTGGAAGGCGCCGATCGGGGTGCCGAACTGCTGGCGTTGCTTGCAGTATTCGACGGTGTCGGCCAACACCTTTCGCATATTCCCGACGGCCTCGGCGGCCACCGCGGCGGCACCCTCGTCGCGGGCCCGGGACAGCGATTCCCAGGCCCCGCCGTCGGCGCCCAGCAGCACGGCGCGCACCCCGGCCAACTCGATGTCGGCGGCACGCCGGTCGTCGACGGTGCGGTAGCCGTGCAGCGTCAGGCCGGCCGGGCCGTCGGAGACGTCGATCAGGAACAACGACAGTCCCGCCGGCGTGACCGCGGTGACCAGCAGGTGCGTGGCCAGCGGCGCGTTGAGGACCAGGATCTTGGTGCCGTCGAGCACCCAGTCATCACCGTCGGCGCGCGCGGTGGTGGCGACGTCCTGCCAGCGGTCACCGGACTGCGCATCGGCCGCTGCGAGCGCGACGATGGCCTGTCCTGCGGCGATCTTCTCCAGCAGGACATCGGCGACCGGGCTCTGCGCCCGCTGCAGCAGGCCGCCGGCCACCACGACGGTGTCGACGTAGGGCTCGACCACCAGCGCATGGCCAAGCGCCTCGGCTATCACCATGATTTCCACTGGGCCGCCGCCGATTCCGCCGACCTCCTCGGGCAATGCGGCGCCCAGGATGCCGAGGTCCTCGGCGAAGGCGCGCCAGATCTCGGGCTGCCAGCCGGGGCCCAGTTTGGCCGCCGCCCGGCTCGATTCCAAGCCGTAGCGAGTGGACAGGAACTTGCCGAGCCCATCGCGCAGCAGCTCCTGCTCGTCGGAAAGCGTGAAGTCCATTTACAGTCCCAACTCTGCTTTGGCGAGGATGTTGCGTTGAATCTCGTTGCTGCCGGCATAGATCGACCCGGCCCTGTCATTGAAGTAGCGCAGCGGCGCGACGGCCTGCCACGGCTCGCCGCTGACGTATCCGTCGGCCGGCGGTTCGAAGTCGGCGATCGGCCCGCCCGGGCAGGCCGCGTGCGGCTGGTAGGCGCGCCCGCGCGGCCCGGCCGCTTCCATGGCGAGTTCGGTCAGTGTCTGGCTCAGCTCGGTCGAGATCACCTTGAGCATCGAGGAGGCCGCGCCGGGATGTCCGCCGCCGGCCAGCGCCGCGAGCACCCGGTACTCCAGGATCTCCAGCACCTCGGTGCGGATCCGGGCGTCGGCCAGCTTGCGGGAGAAAGCGGGATCGTCGATCAACAGGCCGCCGCCGGGGCCAGGTTGCTCGGCGGCCACGGTGGCGATGTTCTCGGCCATCACCTGCAGGGCCGGGGCGGTCGCGCCGCCACCACGCTCGAATTCGAGCAGGTACTTGGCGACCGTCCAGCCGTCGTCGATGGCGCCGATGACGTTGGCCTTCGGGACACGCACCTCATCGAAGAACACCTGGCTCTGCACCTCCTCGCCGGAGGTCATGACCAGCGGCCGGATCTCGATTCCGGGGGTGGCCATATCGATCAGCACGAAGGTGATGCCCTGCTGCTTCTTGCCGGTGCGTGAGGTGCGCACCAGGGCGAACATCCAGTTGGCCTCGGTGGCGTGAGTGGTCCATATCTTGCTGCCGGTGCAGACCAGGTCGTCAACGTCATCAACGGCGGCCATGGTCAGCGCGGCCAGATCCGATCCCGCTTCGGGCTCGGAGTAGCCCTGGCAGAAGAACACCTCGCCGGTGAGGATGCGGGGCAGGTAGAAATCCTTCTGCTCCGCGGTGCCGAACTTCACGATCGCGTGCGCGACCATCCGGATACCCATCGGGGACAGGGTGGGCGCCCCCGCCAGCTGGGATTCACGGCTGAAGATGTAGTGCTGGGTCAGGGTCCAGTCGCAGCCGCCGTACTCGACGGGCCACGCCGGCGCCGCCCAGCCGCGTTCATGCAGGATCGCCTGCCACGCCAGGCTCGCCTCGTGGTCGCTGTACACGCTGGTCATCAGGCGTCCGGCCCGCTGAATCTCGGGCGTCATCTTGTCGGCGAGGAACTGTCGCACCTCGTCGCGGAATGCCGTGTCCGCCTTCGACCAGCTCAGGTCCATGACTCCCCGCCCTCTCCATCTGCTGTCTAACTTAGATATATAAGTAGCAGCTGAATGGCCGGTTGTGAAATCTCTGGGTGGCGGCCGTCGGTACCGCGACTGGCCTAGGGTGGGTCGGGCCGGTGTCGCTATTCCGTCGCCGCAGGTCGGGGCGCTTTTGTGAGTGATAGGCTGATGGTCTTGCCGCGGTCCGCAGTGGCAAAGTTCTTGGGATCTCCGTACGGACTGCGACACTTGTAGCCACGCCTCATGAGAACGTCGCATCGCGCGATGTGAGCCGGCACAAGACAAGCGCGGACAGTATTGCCAGAGAACGTCTCCGGCGTGCCGCAAGAGTTACAGAGCTATCAAAAGGTTGATAACGGAGCATGTGGGACGAGATTGTCGATGTGGTGTCGGTGGGAGCCGGGCCCGGTGGGCTGGCTTGCGCGGTCGCGGCAGCGGACGCCGGGCTCGACGTGTTCGTCGCGCTACCG
>NZ_JBFUKN010000064.1:0-35845 GCF_056400845.1 Mycobacterium sp. P4_H6
CGCGACGACTGGTTCGTCGACCCGGACATCCTGATCCGCACCAACTGGCAGGTGACCACTCGCAGCGACCGGGTCGGGATGCGGCTGGTCGGCATGCCGCTGGAATACCGCTGGCCCGATCGGCAGCTGCCCAGCGAGGGCGCCACCCGCGGAGCGATACAGGTCCCGCCCAACGGTTTTCCGGTGATTCTGGGACCGGATCACCCGGTGACCGGCGGCTATCCGGTGATCGGAGTGGTGACCGACGAGGACATCGACAAGTTGGGTCAGACCCGGCCCGGCCAGACGGTGCGGCTGCACTGGTCGCGGCCCCGCCGCGACCACTGATTGGTGGTAGAAACGCACTTGTGCGCAGTCACACGCAGGGGCAGGGTGCGGTGCGGGAGGTCCACACCGCCCGCCTGATCCACACCGCCGATCTGGACGCCGAGACGCACGCCGACGCCCACCGGATGGTCGTCGACGCGTTCGTTGGTGACTTCGACGATGCGGACTGGGAGCACGCGCTGGGCGGCATGCATGCACTCATCGGGCACCGCGGCGCCATCATCGCGCACGGGTCGGTCGTGCAGCGCCGGTTGCTCTACCGCGGCACGGCACTGCGCTGCGGATACATCGAGGCCGTCGCGGTGCGTGAGGACTGGCGTGGGCAGGGGCTGGCCACCGCCGTCATGGATGCGCTCGAGCAGGTGCTGCGCGGCGCCTACCAACTGGGCGCCCTGGGCGCGTCGGAGGCCGGGCTGGCGCTGTATCTGCCGCGGGGCTGGCAGCAGTGGAACGGACCGACCTCTGTGCTGGCGCCGACGGGCATCACCCGCACCCCCGACGATGACGGCGGCGTGTACGTGCTGCCGGTCAACGTCGACCTGGACACCTCCGAGGACCTCGCCTGCGACTGGCGCGACGGTGACGTCTGGTAGGCCGGCACCTCACAGCCCGGCGCCGTTGGTGGTGAGCGGAAGTTCACTGCCGGGTTATCGCGAGCAGCGACTGTGCAACATTGCCCTTCTAGCCTCTGACCTCATGCACAACGCGCACCGGCCCAGTGCGACACCGCCACGCAATCACCAGGTAACACCGGAGAAACATGCACTGAATAGACAGGGCAAATGACCGAACCTGATTGGGCGCCGCTCACCGGGTTCCGCGTCGCAGTGACCTCGGCTCGGCGGTCCGAGGAGCTGAGCGCGCTGCTCACCCGACGCGGCGCCGCGGTGACCAGCGCCGCCGCCATCACCATGGTCCCGCTGCCCGACGACGACGAACTGCGGACCAACACCGCGGCCCTGATCGCCGAACCCCCCGACATCGTCATCGCCACCACCGGCATCGGGCTACGCGGCTGGATCGCCGCCGCCGACGGCTGGGGGCTGGCCCACGAACTGACCGCGGCGCTGGGCAACGCCCGCATCGTCTCCCGCGGACCCAAAGCGACCGGCGCGCTGCGCGCGGCCGGACTGCCCGAGGAGTGGTCCCCGGAGTCGGAGTCCTCCCGCGAGCTGCTGCACTACCTGTTGGAGGGCGGCATCGTGGGGATGCGGGTCGCCGTCCAGTTGCACGGCACCAATGACGACTGGGACCCGTTCCCGGAGTTCCTCGACGAGCTGCGCGCCGCCGGCGCCGATGTGGTGCCGATCCGGGTGTACCGGTGGAATCCGGCGCCCCGCAACGGCCCGTTCGACCAGCTGGTCCTCGGTATCGCCGAACAGCGGTTCGACGCGGTCAGCTTCACCTCCGCGCCTGCCGTGGCGGCGCTGCTGCTGCGCGCCCGCGACCTCGATGTGGAACCCGCCGTCCTGGAGGCGCTCCGCACGAACGTGCACGCGATGTGCGTCGGACCGATCACCGCCCGCCCGCTGGTGCGCCTCGGCGTGCCGACCTCGGCGCCGGACCGGATGCGCCTGGGCGCGCTGGCCCGCCACATCACCGATGAGCTGCCGCTGCTGCAGTCCCGCCGGATGCAGGTCGCCGGGCACCTGCTGGAGATCCGCGGCACCTGCGTGTTGGTCGACGAGGTGGTCAAGGAGCTGCCGCCGGCCGGGATGGCAACCATCCGGGCGCTGGCCCACCGTCCGGGCGCGGTGGTGTCGCGCTCCGATCTGCTGAGCGCACTGCCGGGCAGCGGCACCGACACCCACGCCGTCGAGACCGCCGTGCTGCGCCTGCGAACAGCGTTGGGCGACAAGAACATCGTGTCGACCGTTGTCAAACGCGGGTACCGGCTGGCCGTCGACGAGTTCCCGGCAGGTGTGGCATGAACCGGGACACCGCCGCCGTGCTGGTGGCGCACGGCACCCGCAAACCGGGCGGCGTCGCCATGGTCGAGGATCTCGCGCGGCGCGTCGGCGATGTGCTCGACCGTGAGGTGCATGTCGCGTTCGTCGACGTGCTCGGCCCGAACCCGACCGAGGTGCTCGACCGTCTTCCCCAGCACCGGCCCGCGGTCCTGGTACCCGCGTTCCTGGCCGGGGGCTATCACGTCCGCGTCGACGTCCCCGCCCATGTGGAGGCCAGTACCCATTCGCAGGTCCTGGTGACCAGGCCGCTGGGCCCGTGCGCGGGGACCGTTCGGGTTCTCGCCGACCGGCTTTTCGAATCCGGATGGCGCCCTGGTGATTCCGTCATCCTGGCCGCGGCCGGGACCTCGGATCGCAGCGCACAGTCCGATCTGCGGCAGACCGCGGCGATGCTCTCCGCGCTCATCGGCGACCGGGTCGAACTCGGCTACGCCGCCACCGGTGCCCCGACGGTCGCCGACGCGGTCGCTGCCGCGCGCGCCCGCAGCGGCCGGGGGAAAATATGCGTGGCGTCCTACCTGCTGGCCGACGGACTGTTCCAGGACCGGCTGCGCGCATCCGGTGCCGACATCGTCAGCGAGCCGCTGGGCATCCACCCGGGCATGATCCGGCTGATCGCGAGCCGGTTCCGGCGCGCGCATGCCGCGCACCTGCCCCTGGCCGCCTGAGCTGAGCTGGCGATTCGGGGACGCCATGTTCCTCGGCTAATATCGCACAAATGGTTTCGCAGGGGGGAGGTGAGCAGTTGCGTGCGCAGCTGCTCACGATATTGCAGGATGCCGACCGCCCGATGACGACCGCGGAACTGCGTGACCACCTGCACGCGCACTACGCTTCACGAGTGGTGATCGAGACCGTCTACCGCAATCTCACCGTGCTGCAGCGCCGCGACCAGGTGGAGCGGCGCCCGGGTGCCGGCCGCGACGCGTGCTGGGGCCCGACGGAGGCTACGCAGCGATCTGCACGTAACCGTCCGGCGTGACGCGGGTGCGGTAAACCTGTACCGAGATCTCCGGATCATCCAGGCAGACACCGTCATCGAGCGCAAATGCCTGCTTCTTGATCGGCGACTGCACGCAGGCGCGGCCGGCGCGGTCCCCGACGATGCCCCGGGACATCACGGCAGCACCGGAGAACGGGTCGATATTGCTCACCGCGTGCAGTGCACCGTCATCGAGACGGAACAGCGCAACCTGCACACCGCCGGGTAACAGCACCGCGACACCGCGGCACGGCAGCAGCCGGTCATACGCACACGCCGAGGTCCACTCCGAATTCCCCTGGGCGTCCAACTCTTTGCGATCGTCGAGCAAGGTCATGAGGCCTCCTGTGCTGGCATCTTCGGCATCCCGATCGGCACCTTGCGGCCGAACGACTCGGTGAACTCGATGGTCGGGTCCACGATGTCGGGGGCGTTGACGAACGAGACGAAACGCGACAGCTTCTCCGGGTCCTCCAGCACGCCCTTCCATTCGCAGGCGTAGCCGTCGACATGACGGGCCACCGCGGCCTCGAATTCCTCAGCAAGACCCAGTGAATCGTTGCAGACCACGTCGCGTAGATGGTCCAGACCGCCGTCGAGGGCGTCCAGCCATGGCGCGGTGCGCTGCAGGCGGTCCGCGGTGCGGATGTAGAACATCAGGTAACGATCGATATAGCGGATCAGCGTCTCGTCATCGAGATCGCCGGCGAGCAGCTGGGCGTGCTTGGGGGTCATCCCGCCGTTGCCGGAAACGTAGAGATTCCACCCGGTTTCGGTGGCGATGACACCGACGTCCTTGCCGCGGGCCTCCGCGCATTCGCGTGCGCAGCCCGAGACACCCATCTTGATCTTGTGTGGCGCACGCAGACCCCGGTAGCGCAGCTCCAGGTTGATCGCCATCTGCACCGAATCCTGCTGACCGTAGCGGCACCAGTCGCTGCCCACGCAACTCTTGACGGTGCGCAGCGACTTACCGTAGGCCTGACCGGATTCCATGCCGCCTTCGACCAGCCTGCGCCAGATCTCGGGCAGCTGGTCGACGCGGGCGCCGAACATGTCGATGCGCTGGCCGCCGGTGATCTTGGTGTACAGGTCGAAATCCCGCGCGATCTCCCCGATCAGGATCAGCTGCTCGGGGGTGATGTCACCGCCGGGTACCCGCGGCACCACCGAGTAGCTGCCGTTCTTCTGGATGTTGGCCAGGAAGTGGTCGTTGGAGTCCTGCAGCGAGGCCTGCTCGCCACCGAGCACATGGTCCGAACTCGTCGAGGCCAGGATCGACGCGACGGTGGGTTTGCAGATATCGCAACCCTTTCCGGTGCCGAACTTCTCGATCAGACCGGAGAAGGTACGGATCTCGGTGGYGCTGATGATCTCGAACATCTCGGCGCGCGACTGGCTGAAATGCTCACATAGCGACTTGGACTGCTCGACGCCCTCGGCCTCCAGCAGCTGCTTGAGCAGCGGGACGCACGATCCGCAGGAGGTGCCGGCCAACGTGCACTTCTTCAGACCCGGCACATCGGTGCAGCCACCGCAGATGGCTTCCTTCAGATCACCTTTGGTGACGTTGTTGCACGAACAGATCTGCGCGATATCGGGCAGGGCGCCGACGCCCAGCGCGCTGGCTCCCTCGCCGTTGCCGGCCGGTGCGATGAGTGAGAGCGGATCGCCGGGCAGCTCGCTGGCCACCATCGGCCGCAGCACACCGTAGGCCGACGCGTCACCGACCAGGATGCCGCCCAGCAGCGTCTTGGCGTCGTCGGAGAGCACCAGTTTGGCGTAGGTCTGCTTGACCGGATCGTTGACGACGACGTCCAGGCTGTTGGGCGTATGCCCTTTGGCGTCACCGAAACTGGCCACGTCCACACCGAGTAGTTTGAGTTTGGTGGACATGTCGGCCTCGGGGAACTCGGCCGCACCGCCGAGCAGCCGGTCGGCGACCACTTCGGCGCTGGTGTAACCCGGGCCCACCAGCCCGTAGCAGCGGCCCTCGATGGCGGCCACCTCACCGACCGCGTAGATGTTGGGATCGCTGGTGACACAGGACAGATCGGTCATCACGCCGCCGCGCTGGGCCAGCTCCAGGCCGACCTCGCGGGCCAGCTCGTCGCGTGGGCGCACACCGGCGGCGAAGATGACGACACCGGCCTCGATGGTGCTGCCGTCGTTGAGCGTCACCCGCACCGCGTCATTGGACTGGGATTTGCGCAGCGGCTGGTTCTTCTGGGCGGGCTGGATGCTCTCGGTGCTCACGCCGGTGTGCACCTCGATGCCCAGGCCCCGGATCATCCGGGTCAGCACGGCGCCACCGGCCTCGTCGAGCTGGGCGGCCATCAGATGCGGCGACATCTCCAGCACGTGGGTGTCCAATCCGAAACCACGCAACGCGTTCGCGGCTTCCAGACCGAGCAGCCCACCACCGATGACCACGCCGACCGGCGTCTTCGTCTTGGCCGCGGCCAGCGCGCCGTCCCGGATGGCGTCCAGGTCATCCAGGGTGCGGTAGACGTGGCACTGCGGCAGATCGCGCCCGGGTACCGGCGGCACGAACGCGTAGGAGCCGGTGGCCAGCACCAGGGCGTCGTAATCCAGGGACCGGCCGTCGGCCAACGTGACGGTCTTGGCGGCCCGGTCGATGCCCCGGGCCGCCAAGCCCAGATGCAGGACGACACCGTTGTCGCCTGCATAGTCGTTGCCGGGCAGGGCCAGCTGAGAACGGTCCCAGTGCTCGGTGTATCCGGTCAGGCCGACACGGTCATAGGCCGCGTCGGTTTCCTCGGAGAGCACGGTGACCCGCCAGGCGCGGTCGGTGTCGCGGGCCCGCAGCGCCTCGACGAAGCGGTGTCCGACCATGCCGTGTCCGACCACGACCACATGCTTGGCTGATTGCATACCGCGACGGTAGGGAGTCGATATTGCCGCAATGTCGCCTCGTGTGAATCGGCCGTCACGGTGTTCTCACATCGGGCATCGGGCGAGTGTGAGTGCGTCGCTCCCGGACCAACCGTCAGGTCTGTCGGTGTGCCGGCGGACACTGCCGGCATGCGGGATCCGTTCATCGGTAGCGAGGCATTGGCCGATGGCCGCCTGACGCGGCACGAATTGCGGACCCGTTTCGTCGCCGTGCACCAGGACGTCTACGTGCAACGAGGCACCCGTCCGACCGCCGTAATGCGCGCGAAAGCCGCCTGGCTGCGGTCCCGCCGCCATGGGGTGCTGGCCGGTTACTCGGCCGCCGCGCTGCACGGTGCCCGCTACATCGATCCAGGCCTACCCGCGCACATCATCGACACCAATCGACGTCCGACCCGAGGGATCACGGCCTGGGCCGATGCCATCGATCAGGACGACATCTGCGCGGTCGGCGACATGCGACTCACCGATCCGGCCCGAACGGCGATCGACCTGGCCCGTCGAATCAACGAAGACGACGCGATCGTGATCATCGATGCACTCGCCCGGGCAGCGCGACTGAAGACGACCGACATCGCGTTGGCCGCCGATCGCTTCGAGGGCTGGAAGGGCATCGTGCAAGCCCGCAAGACCATCGCCTTGGTGGACCCGGGGTCGGAATCCCCGCAGGAAACCCGGCTGCGACTGCTGATCGTGAGAGAAGGATTCCCGCCGCCCGATACGCAGCATCCGATCTTCAACGAATACGGGGTACTGATCGGCGAGGCCGACATGGCCTGGCCGGAACTCAAGATCGCGGTCGAGTACGAGGGCCGGCACCACACCGATCCCGACCAGCTGCGCAAGGACATCGCGCGGATGGACGAGATGATGGAGATGGGCTGGATCGTGATCAGGGTGACGGCGCGCGATACACCCGCCGTCACGTTGCGAAAGATCCGCCGCGCGTGGGCCTTACGTTCGTAACGCCATGGCGGCCCAAGACCGGAAATTCCGCCGTGACGTTACGAACGACCCCCATGCGCCGCTACTTCCAGGGCGCCACCAGTTCGTTGATCCGTTCGGTCAGGGTGAACTGCAGGAACGGCCCGAAGCTGATCCGGCCCACCCCGAGCGGGCCGAAACGCGCCGGGTCGTCCTGGCCCGGCAGCGCGATCGCGTTGATCGGCAGCGGCAGCTCCTCGACGAGCCTGCGGTAGGTGTCGTCATCGTGGCGGCCCACCGGGTAGAGGCTGTCCGCGCCCGCGTCGGCGGCCAGCTTCAGCTTGCGCACCGCGCGCTCGAAACGGTCGGACTCGTCGCCGACCTCGCGCAGGAAGAGGTCGGTGCGGGCGTTGATGACCACATGCACACCGGCGGCGTCGGCGGCCTTGCGAAGATCACCGACGAGTGCGGCGTGATCCTCGTCGGAGCGGATGCGGCCACCCTCGGAGTGCACGGTGTCCTCGATGTTGAGTCCGACCGCGCCGGCGGCGAGCAGACCGTCGATCAACCGGGCGCCCGACTCGCCGTAACCCGACTCGATGTCCACCGAGATCGGCACATCGACGGCAGCGGTGATCTGCGCGACCCGGGTCAGCAGATCGTCGTAGCTCATGCCCTCGCCGTCGGGCTTGCCCACCGAGTCGGCCACCGGGTGGCTGCCGACCGTGAGCGCGGTGAAACCGGCCGCCACCACGGTTTTCGCCGACCATGCGTCCCACACTGTCGGCAGGATCGCGGGGTCGCCGGGGCGGTGCAGCGCGAGCAGCGCGGAGGCTTTCTGCTGAAGATCTTCGTTGGACATCGAAATCCCTTTCCTGGGCATAGACGTGATCTGTCTCACTCTCAAGTCCGTGTTGTGGCTAACATCAAATGCGTAATGTGATCCCTGACACCCTTCAGCCCAAGGAGGTCACCCTTGTCCACCACGACCGAACTTGCCGAACTGCACGAACTGATCGGCAACCTTCGCCGCTGCGTCACATCGCTGCGGGCCCGCTACGGCGACACCCCGGCGATGCGCCGCATCGTCAACGACGCCGAACGCATGCTCAACGATATCGACCGGCTGGACATCGATGCCGCGGAACTGGAGACGCGTGGAGCCCCCGCGCACTCCCGCCCCGCCGAGAAGGTCTCCATCCCCGACACCGACTACACCAGAGATTTCTGGCAGGGAGTCGATGACGAGGGTCTCGGCGGCAGCCGCTAGACCGCCTGACGAGCGGTCGCGCGAGGAAGAAACAGCCGCGGCCGCGTCGTCACCGACAACAGAAGAAGAGGGAACCAAGTGAGCGCACCGACCTCGAATCCTCAAGGGACCGGCGTCTTCTCACCCACCAGAGCGCGAATCAAGCAGCGCACACTGCGTACCGACGCGTGGTGGAAGTCGCCCCTGATCACCGATCTCGGCTTCGCCGCGTTCGTGATCTACGCGACGGTGCGGGCGTTCCTGCAGAACAACTACTGGGTCGCCGACTACCACTACCTGACGCCTTTTTATTCACCGTGCGTCGTGAAGTGGAACGAGGCGACCCAGTCCGGTTGTGTCCCGGAAGCCAGCCACTTCGGCCAGATCCTGCCGGACGTGTGGTGGCTGCCCTACGCGGCGTTCTCCCTGCCGTTCCTGCTGCTGTTCCGGCTCACCTGCTACTACTACCGCGGCGCCTACTACCGGTCGGTCTGGCAGTCGCCGACCGCCTGCGCGGTGGCCGAGCCGCACGCCAAGTACACCGGCGAAACCCGCCTGCCGCTGATCATCCAGAACACCCATCGGTACTTCTTCTACATCGCGGCCATCATCTCGGTGATCAACACCTACGACGCCGTCCTGGCGTTCCGCTCGCCGACCGGATTCGGTTTCGGGTTGGGCAACATCGTGCTCGTCGTCAACGTGGTGATGCTGTGGGTCTACACGCTGTCCTGCCACTCCTGCCGGCACGTCGTCGGGGGACGTCTCAAGCACTTCTCCAAGCACCCGGTGCGGTACTGGATGTGGGGACAGATCAGCAGGCTGAACACCCGGCACAAGCTGTACGCCTGGATCACCCTGGGCACGCTGATGTTCACCGACTTCTACATCATGCTGGTCGCCAGTGGAACCATCAGTGACCTGAGATTCATTGGCTGACAACTCAATACACGAACTAGCGAGGATTACTGAATGACAGAGCTGGAGCGGCACACCTACGACGTCGTCGTGATCGGCGCCGGCGGGGCGGGGTTGCGTGCGGTGATCGAGGCCCGCGAGCGCGGCCTGCGGGTGGCGGTGGTGACCAAATCGCTGTTCGGCAAGGCGCACACCGTGATGGCCGAGGGCGGCTGCGCGGCGGCGATGCGCAACGTGAACACCAAGGACAGCTGGCAGGTGCACTTCGGGGACACCATGCGCGGCGGCAAGTTCCTGAACAACTGGCGGATGGCCGAGCTGCACGCCCAGGAAGCCCCGGACCGCGTCTGGGAACTGGAAACCTATGGGGCGCTGTTCGATCGCACCAAGGACGGCCGTATCAGCCAGCGCAACTTCGGTGGTCACACCTACCCGCGGCTCGCGCACGTCGGTGACCGCACCGGCCTGGAGATCATCCGCACCCTGCAGCAGAAGATCGTGTCGCTGCAGCAGGAGGATTTCAAGGAGCTCGGCGATTACGACGCCCGCATCCAAGTCTTCCACGAATGCTCGATCACCGAACTGATCCTCGACGACGGGAAGGTCGCCGGTGCGTTCGGCTACTACCGCGAGACCGGCAAGTTCGTGTTGTTCGAGGCCCCGGCGATCGTGCTGGCCACCGGCGGTATCGGCAAGTCCTTCAAGGTGTCGTCGAACTCCTGGGAGTACACCGGCGACGGGCACGCCCTGGCCCTGCGCGCCGGCTCCGGCCTGATCAACATGGAGTTCATCCAGTTCCACCCGACCGGCATGGTCTGGCCGCTGTCGGTGAAGGGCATCCTGGTCACTGAGGGTGTCCGCGGTGACGGCGGAGTGCTGAAGAACTCCGAGGGCAAGCGCTTCATGTTCGATTACATCCCCGATGTCTTCAAGGGGCAGTACGCCGAAACCGAAGAAGAAGCCGACCAGTGGCTCAAGGACAACGACTCCGCGCGGCGCACCCCGGACCTGCTCCCACGCGACGAGGTGGCCCGCGCCATCAACGAAGAGGTGAAAGCCGGCCGCGGCACCCCGCACGGCGGCGTCTACCTCGACATCGCCTCGCGGATGCCCGCCGAGGAGATCAAACGCCGGCTGCCCTCGATGTACCACCAGTTCATCGAGCTGGCCGAGGTCGACATCACCAAGGACGAGATGGAGGTCGGGCCCACCTGTCACTACGTGATGGGCGGTATCGAGGTCGATCCCGACAGCGGCGGCGCGGCCACCCCCGGCCTGTTCGCCGCCGGTGAGTGCTCCGGCGGCATGCACGGCTCCAACCGGCTGGGCGGCAACTCGCTGTCCGACCTGCTGGTGTTCGGCCGCCGGGCCGGGCTCGGCGCGGCCGACTACGTCCGATCCTTGGCCGACAACCGGCCCACGGTCACCGAGGACGCGCTGGCGGCGGCCACCCAGCTCGCGCTGGACCCGTTCACCCCGAAGGCCAACGCGGAGAACCCCTACACGCTGCACTCCGAACTGCAGCAGTCGATGAACGACCTGGCCGGCATCATCCGCAAGGAGGGTGAACTCCAGGAGGCCCTGGACAAGATCGACGAGCTGAAGGCGCGCTACGCCAACGTCGTCGTCGAGGGCGGTCGTGTCTTCAACCCGGGCTGGCACCTGGCCATCGACATGCGCAACATGCTGCTGGTCAGTGAATGCGTGGCCAAGGCCGCACTGCAGCGCACCGAGAGCCGTGGCGGGCACACCCGCGACGACTTCCCGCAGATGGACTCGCACTGGCGCAACAAGCTGCTGGTGTGCCGGGCGGTGGAAGGTGACCACCAGGTGGTTCCCGACATCACCGTCGAGGCCGAACAGCAGCCGGTGATGCGGCCCGACCTGCTGGCCACCTTCGAGCTCTCCGAGCTCGAGAAGTACTACACCGAAGACCAACTGGCCGAACACCCGGAGCGGAAAGGCTGACCATGGCTGCTTACGACGCGAAGCTACGGGTCTGGCGCGGCGACCCTTCCGGCGGCGAGCTGCAGGACTACACCGTCGAGGTCAACGACGGCGAGGTAGTGCTCGACATCGTGCACCGGCTGCAGGCCACCCAGGCCGGCGATCTCGCGGTGCGCTGGAACTGTAAGGCCGGAAAGTGCGGGTCCTGCTCGGCCGAGATCAACGGCCGCCCCCGGCTGCTGTGCATGACGCGGATGTCCACGTTCGACGAGAACGAGACGGTCACCATCACGCCGCTGCGAACCTTCCCGGTGATGCGCGACCTGGTGACCGACGTGTCCTTCAACTACGAGAAGGCCCGCCAGATCCCGTCGTTCACGCCCCCCAAGGATCTGCAGCCGGGTGAGTACCGCATGCAGCAGGAGGACGTGAACCGCAGCCAGGAGTTCCGCAAGTGCATCGAGTGCTTCCTGTGCCAGAACGTGTGCCATGTGGTGCGTGATCACGAAGAGAACAAAGAGAACTTCGCGGGTCCGCGTTTCCACATGCGCATCGCGGAGCTGGACATGCATCCGCTGGACACCGTGGACCGCAAGGACATGGCCCAGGAGGAGCACGGGCTGGGTCTCTGCAACATCACCAAGTGCTGCACCGAGGTGTGCCCCGAACACATCAAGATCACCGACAATGCGCTGATCCCGATGAAGGAGCGCGTCGCCGACCGCAAGTACGACCCGATCGTGTGGCTCGGGAACAAGCTTTTCCGGCGCTGACGGCATTGGCTCTGCGCTCAGGGCGCGCAAGTGCGAGGGGCATGCGCCGCTGACGCAGAGTCAATGCCTGTGCGGGCCGCAGGATCGGGCGTACGGTTGTGACAGCGGCCAATAATCAACGAAGAGGCACAGCTATGTCACAGCGAGAAACGATCAGCGTCAACGATATTCGCACTGCGATCCGGGAGCTCTCGACCCGCGCGGAACTTGCCCGCAAGGAGGGCAGACCCGAGGATGCCGCCGAACTGGAGCGGCGGGTGGCGAAATACCGCGACGACCTGGGCGCGCGGCCTTAGCTGCCCAGTTTGCGGAACGTGCTGCGGTGGAACACGATCGGCGGCACGTCGTGCACGGTGATCTCACTGACCTGCAGCACCACGATGGTGTGATCCCCGGCGGGAACCTCCTGGGTGATCTTGCTTTCCAGCCACACACTGGTGCCGTGTACGAACACCGCACCGCTGTCGCGGGACTGGGTCTCCAGTCCGGCGAACCGGTCACCGGTCTTGGCGGCCAGGGTGCGCGCGGCGGCGTCATGTGACTCGCCCAGGACACTGATGCCCAGCGAGGGCAGATCCTTGAGCTTGGGCCAGGTCTCCGATGAGTTCTGCACGCAGAACGACACCAACGGCGGGTCCAGCGACACCGGCACGAAGGTGCTGGCCGCCAGACCGACCCGGACGCCGTCCACCTCGGCGGCGATGGCGATGACTCCGGTCGGGAAATGCCCGAACGCCTCGCGCAGCGAAGCCGGGCTCAGTTCTGTGTCGCTCATAACACTTCCATCTTCACACGTAACGGTGCGCGGCGGCCACGTCGGGGTGTGCGCGTACCCGACTCTTCCACGCATTGCGGCCGTATACCGCGTAGATCCGGTCATTGGACGGGTCGTCGCTGACTCCGCGGGCCCGGGCCGCGAGTTCGGCAGGCAATTGCAGCACGGGCAACTGGGCATCCAGCCGGGGATTGAAGAAATAGGCCACCGAGAGGCGTTCGGTGTCCTGGATACGCACCCGGTGCTCGGTGGCGCGCAGGTATCCGCCGCTGGCGATCTCCAGCATCTCGCCGATGTTGACGATCAGCGCCCCCGGCAGCGGGTCGACATCGACATACTCCGCATCGATGCCCGAGTCGCTACGCTCCGGCCCGCCGGACCCGGCCGTCCGTACCTGCAGCCCCCGGCTGCCCGGCTCGGCCAGCAGCAGGGTGAGCACCCCGGCGTCGCGATGCGCCCCGACGCCCTGCTCGGAGTCCGCGCCGCCCGGATAGCGGATCACCTTGATCAGCGTCGCGGGCACCTCGGCGAACGCCGAGTCGAACACCTCGGCCGGGTTACCCAGCGCCGCCGCCCAATGCTGCAGCAGGGTGCGGCCCACCCGCGCGAGTTCGGCATCCCATTCGGCGATGACGGCCGGCAGCTCCGGCAGCGCGGCCGGCCACTGATTGGGCCCCTGCAGGCGCAGATACGTCTCGGCGGGGTCGGCCAGCGGGACGCGTTCGGGCCCAATGTCGATCTGCTCGCGCCAGTCCACCGCGCCGCCGGTCAGCTCGCCGCCGAGCCGGGTGTAGCCCCGGAAGTGCGGGCTGTTGACCATCGCGATGGCGTCCTTGTCGGCCTGTGGCAGGGCGAAGAAGCGCCGGGAGGCGGCGAGCAGCCTGGCGATCAGCTCCTCTGGGATGCCGTGGCCGGTCAGGTAGAAGAAGCCCACCTCGTGTGCCACCTGGCCCAGACGCTGCCGCAGCGCCGCGGGCTCATCGCGGAGATCGACGACGGGCAGCGCCGTCTGCACAGAAACCACCCGTCCATCGTGCCCTCCGAATGCCCGGGCGGCCATGGTCACGCTCAGCCTGAACACAACCTTGAGTAGCCTGACCCCCATGCCCAACGCGTCCATCCTCACCGTGCTGCGGGAACGTGCTGGCGATACACCCGACGAGCTCGCGTTCACCTACACCGACTACGACCGGGATCCCGAGGGCGTCGCGGAAACCCTGACCTGGGCGCAGCTGTACCGGCGCACCCTGAACATGGCCGAGGAAGCCGCGCAGTACGGATCTCCGGGGGAACGGGCGCTGATCATCGCACCGCAGGGGTTGCCCTACATCGTGGCGTTCCTGGGCGCCATGCAGGCCGGATTCATCGCCGTGCCGCTGTCGGCGCCGGTGCCCGGGTCCCACGACGAGCGCATCGGCGCGGTGGTCGCCGACACCTCGCCCGCGGTGGTGCTGACCACGTCCGCGCTGTTCGACATCGCCGCCCAGTACGTGGACGACGGCGCCGCCATGACCGCGGTAATCTCGGTGGACACCCTGGATCTGGACGCAGGTGAACCCGTCCCCGCCGACGCGCCCGACGGCCCGGACATCGCCTACCTGCAGTACACCTCGGGGTCGACCCGGGCACCGGCGGGCGTGATGATCAGCCACCGCAACCTGATCGCGAACTTCGAGCAGCTGATGCCCGATTACCTGCGCCAATACGGCGGTAGGGTGCCGGCCGGCGGTGCCATGGTGTCGTGGTTGCCGTTCTACCACGACATGGGACTGATGCTGKGCGTCGCGGCGCCCATCCTGTCCGGGACACAGGCCGACCTGATGAGCCCGCTGGCCTTCCTCACCCACCCGCCGCGCTGGCTGAAAACCATGGCCCGGCACCCCGTGACGGTCTCCGGCGGACCCAACTTCGCCCTGGATCTCGCCGCCCGGCGGACCACCGACGATGATCTCGCCGGCCTGGACCTGAGCGTCATCGAGAGCATCATCTGCGGCGCCGAACGGGTCCAGCCGCCCACCGTCACCCGCTTCCTTGATCGGTTCGCACCGTTCGGTTTTCGGCCAGAGGCTCTTATGCCCTCCTACGGCCTGGCCGAGGCGACGGTGTTCGTGGCCAGTGGCGGCATGGGGCGTGTCCCCGAGGTCGTCGAGTTCGCGGTCGACGAGCTGACCGAGGGCACGGCGGTACGCAAGCCCGGCGGGACCCCACTGGTCCGTTACGGGGTGGCGCCCTCGCCCCTGCTGTTGATCGTTGACGCCGAGACCGGCCGGCCCTGCCCGGACGGCACCGTCGGCGAGATCTGGACGCACGGCGACAACGTGTCGGCCGGGTACTGGCGCAAACCCGATCAGACCGGCACCGGATTCGGTGCGCAACTCGTCGACGGACCGGCCGATGCACCGACGACCGACTGGCTGCGCACCGGGGACCGTGGGTTCATCTCCGAGGGCGATCTGTTCATCGTCGGGCGCATCAAGGACATGCTGATCGTGCGCGGCCGCAACCATTACTCCGAGGACATCGAGGAGACGGTGCGCGGGATCACCCGGGGCAGGGTGGCCGCGATCGCCGTGACCGATGATCACGACGAAAAGCTGGTCACCATCATCGAGTTCAAGAAGCGCGATGAATCCGAGGAACTCGGCGAGGCGAAAAGTGATGTGACCGCGGCGATCTCGCGGGCTCACGGATTGCAGGTGGCCGATATCGTGCTGGTGCCGCCCGGATCGATCCCCACCACCACCAGCGGCAAGATTCGTCGCTCGGCATGCGTCGAGCAGTATCGACAAGGGCAATTCGTGCGGCTGGACGCGTAGCCAGCGCCCGCGATGTGGATCACCCTGCTGGTCATGGCTGTCGCCGTCAGCCTCGAACCGTTCCGCATCGGGATGTCGGTGCTGATGCTCAACCGTCCGCGCCCACTGCTGCAGCTCACCGCCTTCCTGTGCGGTGGCTTCCTGATGGGCCTGACGGTCGGCGCGGTGGTGTTGTTCCTGCTCGAATCACGTTTGGAGTCGGCGCATTTTACCCTGCCCCGGGTGCAGATCGCGATCGGGCTGCTGGCCCTGCTGGTGGCCGCTTTCCTGGCGCTCACCAAGGGCCGTCCCCGTACACCGCCGGCCTGGCTGACGCGGTTGCTCGACGGCCAGTCGCTCTGGGTCGCCGGTGCGGCCGGACTGGGCATCGCGCTGCCCTCAGTCGACTATCTGGCCGCGCTGGCGGTCATCGGCACCGCCGACATCGGCTCCACGACGCGGTTCGCGGCCCTGCTGATCTTCAACGTGGTGGCCTTCGCCCTCGTCGAGATCCCACTGCTGGCTTACCTTGTCGCGCCGGATCGCACCCGCGCGCGGCTGGCCGCACTCAACGACTGGTTGCGTGAGCGCGGCCGCCGCGGGGTGGCCGTGCTGGTTGCGGTCGTCGGCGTGGTGCTGCTCGCCGTCGGCCTGGCCGGGATGTAGTCGCTATTTGGGCGGGTTGTTCAACACATACTGCAAGCCGGCCATCAACTGCGACACCGGGTCCGCGCCGCCACCGAAGGCGGCCTGGGTGGCCGGGGCGGTGACCTCGGCGGGATCGTAACCGTTCACCGGGTCCACCGTGATGGGCGCCGTCAACGGATCGTCGTTACGCGTATAACCGGCATCCACATAGGGTTTCAGCACGTTGTCGAGATCGGTGAGGGTCTTCTGATCCACCCCGAGGTACTTGAACGGCAGCACCAGCGGCAGATGCTGCTCGGGGATCATGTAGGTCGTCGTCCGCGCACCCCGCGAGTTGACGGTCGTCCGGATGTTCTGCGGCGGAACCATTTTCGGGTTGGTGAACGCGACCGCAGTGTGGCCGGTGGCCAGGCCGACGATCGCATTGGCCACCGAGATCCAGTTGTCCGGACGCTGCGGCCAGTCCGCGATGCTGTCGTAGGCCGAGACGAACAGATGCGAGTCGTACTGGCTCTCCACCGGGGCGGGCATCCGGTAGTCGAGCGAGGGCACGACGCTGCCGACGGGGAAGTTCTGACTCAGGAAGCTCTCACCGAACGCATGCTTGCCGACCGGGTTGCCGTAGGTCGCGAAGCTCAGCTGGTCCGGCGGCGGGGCCGTCGGATCATTGGCCAGCCGCGCCCGCACGTCGTCGAGTACCGACGCACCCTCGGACAGGCCGATGGCCATGCCGGGGCCGCCGGACTTGATCGCATTCAGCAGGTTGGGCCCGCCGACGTCGATGGACTCGCCGTAGCTGGGGCCGTCGATCCCGAGGCCCGGGAAGCTGTCGTCGAGGCGCCCGATACCGGGGAACAGCCGTTCCAGAGTGTGTCCCTGGACCTGGCCCGCGGGGTAGTCGACGATCTGGCGGTCCAGGCCCGGGAACCACTCGGCGCCGGTGCGCATGATGTATTCGTCGTACGGGATGCCGAGCACGTGCGCGCCACCAAGGGCGTAGCCGCGGCCCTCGATGGTGCGCGCAGCTTCGGGACCTGCCGGGCCGGGCACGGCCGGTCCGGGGACGGGCGGTCCGGGCGGCGGCTCGTCGGCGGTGGCGATCCCGACGCCCAGCGGGCCGGAGGCGCCGATGGTCAGCATTGCGGTGGCTGCTGCGAGAAGCTTCTTCATGCTCTACTGCTCCCCCGCGCTGTGAGTCGAGACGGCCACCAATTCGCCTTTCCGACCAGCGTAGCCATGGCTGGCACGGTGACGGTCCGGACCAGGAAGGTGTCCAGCAAGATGCCGATGCCGATGACGAACCCGCCCTGCACCACAGTACCGATGCTGGAGAACAGCAGGCCCCACATGGAGGCGGCGAAGATCAGGCCCGCCGCGGTGATGACACCGCCGGTCGAGCTCAAGGTCCGGATGATGCCGAACCTGCCCAGCGGGGCCTCGTCGCGCATCCGGGAGACGAGCAGCAGGTTGTAGTCGGCACCGACGGCGACGAGCACCACGAAGGCCAGCGGAGGCACCGACCAGTGCAGCTGCTGGTCGAGGATGACCTGGAACACCAGCACCCCGAGGCCGAGCGCGGCGAAGTACGAGATCACCACGGAACCAACCAGATACAGCGGCGCGATGACCGCTCGCAGCAGGGCCATCAAAATCAGCAGCACCACGATGATGGTCACGATGACGATGAACCGGATGTCGTTCTCGTAGTAGTCGCGGGTGTCGGCCAGCGCCACCGGATAGCCACCCATCGACACCGAGGCATCCGCCAGCTCGGTGTTGGGCAGCGCGCCGCGGGCAGCGTCCTCGATGGCGCCGACCTGATCCATCGCGGCCGGGCCGAACGGATCGAGCTTGGTGAACACCAGATACCGCGCGGAGTGCCCGTCGGGTGAGACGTAGGCCTTGGTGGCCGCCTTGAAATCCTCCAACTGCAGGATTTCGGGCGGGATGTTGAACCCCGCCATGGCCGGCGAGCCGGCGTTCTCCGCCATGGTCAGCAGGAAGGCCGCGGCCTGATCGAGCCCGGTGCGCATCACCTTGATCTGATCGACGATCTGATCCACCCCGTCGGCCACCTGCCGGCTGCCGCTGGCCGAGCGTTCGGCACCCTGCTGAAGCTGGGCCAGCGTCGCCTGGGCGCCCTTGGGTGAATCCAGTCCCATGGCCTGCATCGCCTTGGTGAGCCGGGTGAACGCGGTGCCGACCTGTTGCAAGGCGGCATTGAGGGACTGGCGGTCCTGCAACGACTCCAACTGTCCGGCCAGATCCTCGATCTCGGCGAGGGTGCCGTCATTGCGGGCCGCGGCGAGCCGGGACAGGTGGATGCGGGTCTGGCTGCAGGACGGGTCCAGATCACAGACCACGCTGCCCTGCAGAGCGGTCAGCACCGGAGGGACCCAGGCGAACATGTCCCTGGTCGCCATCAGGTTCACGCCCATGGAGTTGCCGAGCCGGTTGATGGCGGCCACCAGTTTGGCCGCCACATCCACGTTCTTGACCAGCTTGTCGCCGCCGTACTGCCCCCGCAGTGCCGCGAACGCGTCGACCATCTGCTGCAGGCTGCCCGCGATGTCGGTGACCTGGCCCCGCACATCGCTGAGGCCGCCGGCCAGCGTGTTGGCACCCGAGGACAACCGGTTCATATCGGCGGTGCCGTCGGTGATCATCTTCGCGCCGTCGGCGAGCCGGGTGCCGACAATGCCGGCCTGGTAGGTGGCCCGGAACTCGGGCGGTACCGACCCCAGGGGCCGGGTGATACCGCTGACCATCTGGATGTCGGGCAGCTGGCCGATCCGCTCGGCCAGCTGCTCCAGGTCGGCGAGCGCCTCCGGATTGCGCAGATCCTTCGGGGAGCGGATCAGCACATAGGACGGGATGGACTGGTTGATGTCGAAGTGCTTCTCCAGCGCGACATATCCCAGCGAGCTGGGCTCCGAGTCCGCGACGGCCTTGCGATCGTCGTAGTTGAACGTCGCGAATCCGGCGAGACCGGCCAGCAGGAAGAGCACCAGCAGGCTGCCCACCAGGTGCGTCCACGGCCGGCGCACGATGCGCACGCCCGAGCGTCGCCACAGCCGGGAGGTCAGTTCCTTGCGGGGCTTGATCCAGCCGAGCGGTCCGACGACGGCGAGCAGGGCGGGCAGCAGCGTCATCGCCGCCAGGTAGGCGACGCCGACGCCCACCGCGGAGGACACGCCCACGGTGGAGAACACGCCCATCTTGGCGAAGCTGATGGCGAGGAAGGTGACGCCGACGGTCGCCGCCGACGCGGTGATCACCTTGCCCACCGAACCCAGCGCCTTGCGGACCGCGTCGTGCTGGTCCTCGCCCATCCGCACGTAGTCGTGATAGCGGCTGATCAGGAAGACGGCATAGTCGGTCCCCGCGCCGAAGATGATCGCGCTGAGCAGGATCATCGCCTGGTTCGAGACCCCGAGCCCGGTGAACTCCGACAGCGCGGCGACCGTCGACTGCGCGATCACCAGCGACATCCCGATACCGGCCAGCGGCAGCAGCATGGTCACCGGGTTGCGGTACACCACCAGCAGCACCAGCAGCACCAGCACCGCGATGGCGATCTCGATCGGCAGGCGGTCCTTCTCACCGGCGACCGTGAGGTCCGCGACGGTGGCGGCCGGTCCGGCCAGGTGGACCTCCAGCGGTCCCCCTGCGGTGGTCCGTTCGATGAGCTCGGAGACCTGATTGAACGAGGTGTAGGACTGCGGGGTTCCCAGCGCACCGGCCAGCCCGACCGGCAGCACCCAGGACTTCTCGTCCTCGCTCGTCAAAGTCGAACGCAGGGCCGGTGTTCCGATGAACTCCTGCAACATGACGACGTTCTGTTGGTCATCGCGCAGGGCGTCCACCAGCTTGCGGTAGGTGGCCTCGTGCTCGGGGCCCAGCCCGTCTTCGTCGGTGAGCACGACCAGCAGCAGGTCGTCGGTGCCCGGTTCCTGGAACGCCTCCTCCATCTGCCGGGCCGCGACGCTGGACGGCGCGTCACCGGGCAGCATCGAGAGCGGGTGCTTCTGGGCCATCTCGTTGAGGCTGGGCACCGTCAGTGGCAGGGCCACCGCCAGCGCGACCCACAACGCGATCACGACCAGCGGCCAGCGCACGACGACATCGGCTAGCCGTCGCAACACACACCCCCTGGAGATACCGACCCGGACATACCCATCGGCAGACCCCTACGCTCAGGCAAAACGGCCCCAGTCTCCGCTGTCGGCGACCTGCTCGATCACGGATCTCATGGTGGCGATATAGCGGGCGACCGACTTATGGGCCACCTCGTTGTCCGGGAACATCACCGCCATTGCGGTGCCGGCCTCGTAGCGGAATACATAGATCGTCAACTGGTAGGAGAACCGGCCGTCGGAGTAAATGCCGATATTGTTCGAATAACCCATCTCGGCTGCGGCGAGTACGGCATTCAGTGGCGCGGCGCCGCCGTGCAGGAAGTTCGACACCGGAAAGTTGGGTCCCGGTTTGTCCAGCCACGGCGCCAATTCCAGCACGCGGTAATACGGGACCCGCGCCAGGTTCAGACCCGAGTCGAATGAGGTCTGCGCCGACCACGCGGCCTCGGCAAACGTCGTCGCGGCGATCGGCACTGTGATCGGGACCAGGCCGGTGAACCAGCCCTGGGTCATGAAATTGTCCGATGTGCGGCGGGTGTCCCGCGGGGTGAGTCCGTAATAGGTTGCCGCACCGGTCAACTCGTGCTCAACCATGGCGGTACAGGCGTACAGGCCGCCGACGAAGCGGGTACCGGCGGCCGTGCAGGCCGCCTCGAACCGGGCGGTCTGGTCCGCGTCGAGCAGCATCTCCCCGACCATGTCGGCAACCGTGGGTTCCAGCGGATTGCCCAGCGGCAAAGGAAATTCGGGCATGCTGCCGTTGTTGTTCTCGGCGAACTCGATCCAGGCCTGGACCTCCGGGGAATCCACCGTCAATTCCGCGGTGTTCTCGCGTTCCTGAATGCAGAAATCGTCGAATCGGCCGGCGTCCGGCAGCGCCATCGGCTGACCGGTGGAAAGCAGCGAGGTGTACATGCCGTGCGCCTCGAGCATGGTGATCCCGATCAGCGCCGCGTCCCCGTGCACATGGTCGATGGCGGCATAGAAATCGAAATGGTCTTCGCTCTGCACGATTCCGAATGAGAAACAGCCCCACTCCAGCGGAGTGGGGATGTCGACAATGTGTTTGCGCGCGTCCTCGGCCGTTATCTCGCCATGGTTGATGGGTTCGAATTCGATATCGGCGGGGTCGACGATGCTGTGCCGGACGATCTCCCCGGAACCGGGGTATTCGAACCAGGAGCGGTAGGTGTCATGGCGCCGGAGATAGTGGTTGAGCGCGTGGTCCATCGCCGAGATATCGCAGATACCAGGCACTTCACAGGTGGCGATGATCTGCCGCGAATAATCGAGGCCTTTGGCGTCCTGCTCGTAGACGCCGCGGATGTGCTGGCCCTGCATGTAACTGACCGGGACGGCGCTGACCGGGGCCTGCCGGGCCTTCTCCATGGACGCGCTCGTGGGGTGCCAGGACGTCACCACACCGGGGGCCGGTTTCCAGTCATCGATCGTGCCGATCGTGATCTTCCCGATTTGCAAGACTTTCCCTCCCGGGTCTGATCGGCGGCGGTCCGGCAACACCGACGGCGACTTCACGATAGCGGCTGTCGGCATCGGGGGCCTCCGCCCACCGCCGGGCTCAGCGGCAGATATGAAACCGCATGCGGTAGCAACCTACATGCAATACTGACCGACGAGTAAGGTACCGGCCGTAGCTGTCGGCAGATAGCGGGTCGCGGCCGTTCAACAGACCTGTGCGCGGCCTCCACCGATGGCACCGAAATCTCATCACCGGTAGTTCATCGGATCGACGCGGGGAGTACACCTCATGGCAGCAACCGACCATGCACAGTCTGGCGTAGAGCCGACCCGTTTCGCCATCATCGGCTACGCCGCGCGGCTGCCCGGTGCCGCCGACGCCGAGCAGTACTGGGATGTCTTGCACGACGGCCGCGACGCGGTCTCGGAGATCCCCCAGGACCGGTGGGACGTCGACGAATTCTTCGACCAGGATGCCTCCGCGCCCGGCAAGATCGTGGCCCGCCGCGCCGGCTTCGTCGACGACGCCACCGGGTTCGATGCGCCGTTCTTCGGCGTGTCCGCCCGTGAGGCCAGGCTCATGGACCCCCAGCACCGGCTGCTGCTGGAGACGTCCTGGCGCGCCGTGGAGCATTCCGGCACCGCGCCAACATCTTTGGCGAACACCCAGACCGGGGTCTTCGTCGGTCTGTCCACCCACGACTACCTGGGCATGGCGTCCTCGGAACTGACCTACCCCGAGATCGAGGCCTACCTGGCCATCGGCACCTCGGGTGCGGCCGGAGCGGGCCGGATCAGCTACCGGCTGGGGCTGCACGGGCCGGCGGTCACCGTCGACACGGCGTGCAGCTCGTCGCTGGTCGCCATCCACCAGGCCTGCCAGTCCCTGCAGCTCGGGGAGTGCGACCTCGCGCTGGCCGGCGGTGCGAACGTCCTGCTGAGCCCGGCGACCATGATCACCTTCTCGCAGTCCCGGATGCTCTCCCCGGACGGCAAGTGCAAGACCTTCGATGCCGCGGCCGACGGCTACGTCCGCGGCGAGGGCTGCGGTGTCGTCGTCATCAAGCGCCTTGAGGACGCAGTGCGCGACGGTGACCGCATCCGGGCCGTCATCCGCGGCAGCGCGGTCAACCAGGACGGCGCCTCCGGCGGACTGACGGTGCCCAACGGTGTCGCCCAGCAGCGGGTCATCACCGAGGCCCTGGAACGCGCCGGTATCGCCGCCGGCGATGTCGACTACCTGGAGGCGCACGGCACCGGAACCTCGCTGGGTGATCCCATCGAGGTCCAGGCCGCCGCCGCCGTCTTGGGCAAGGGCCGCGCCGCCGACCAGCCGCTGCTCATCGGGTCGGCGAAGACGAACATCGGCCACCTGGAGGCCGCCGCCGGTGTCGCCGGGGTGCTCAAGGTCGTCCTCGCGCTGGAGCACCAGGAGCTGCCCAAGCACCTGAACTTCCGCAATCCGTCCCCGCACATCCCGTGGGACCGCATCCCGGTCCGCGTGGTGGAGGAGTCCACCGCCTGGGAGCGCACCGCACGTCCCCGCGTCGCCGGCGTCAGCTCGTTCGGATTTTCGGGCACCAACGCGCACATCATCCTGGAGGAAGCGCCGGCCGTGGCGCCGGCTGCCGCCGAGGACAAGGCCGACGCCCGGCGCTTCATGGTGCTACCGCTGTCCGCACGCACCCCGGCCGCCCTGGTGCAGACCGCCGAGAAATACCGCAGCTGGTTGAGCGAGCATCCCGACGCCGACCTGGCCGACGTGTGCCTGACCGCGGGTGACGGACGCGCCCACCTCGAACACCGTGCCGCGCTGGTGGTGAACTCGATCGAGTCCGCCCGCGAACTGCTCGGCGCCCTCGCCGACGACCGGCCCGCGCCGGGACTGGTGCGCGGCCACTGCGCCGACGCCCCGAAGACCGCATGGCTGTTCCCCGGACAGGGCAGCCAGTACGCCGGGATGGCCCGGGAGCTCTTCGAGACCGAACCGGTGTTCGCCGAGACCGTGCAGCGGTGCGCCGACGCCGTCGCCGGCATTCTGGAAAGGCCTTTGCTGGAGGTCATCTACGACTCGGCCGACGGTGACGAGGCACTGCGCCAGACCCGGCACACCCAGCCGGCGATCTTCGCCATCGAGATGGGCCTGTCCCAGCTCTGGCAGTCGTGGGGTTACGAACCGGACGTGGTGCTCGGCCACAGCGTGGGCCAGTACTCGGCGGCCTGTGTCGCCGGTGTGTTCAGCCTCGAGGACGGCGCCCGACTGCTGGCCGAGCGGGGCCGCCTGTTCGGCGATCTGCCCGCCGGCGGGCGGATGGCCGCCATCTTTGCCGCCGCCGACCGCGTCGAGCGGCTCACCGACGAATACCCCAGCCTGTCGGTGGCTGCCTACAACGGCGCCAACACCGTGCTCTCGGGCCCCGGCGGGGACCTGGAGCGCGCGGTGGCCGGATTGACCGCCGACGGTGTGCGCTGCGACTGGCTGGACACCAGCCACGCCTTCCACTCCGCACTGCTGGATCCCGCACTCGACGCGTTCGAGACCTTCGCGGATCAATTCACCTTCGCAGCGCCGCAACGGATTCTGGTGTGCAACCGGACCGGCGCCGCGCTGGGCCGCACCGCCAAGCTGGACGGCGCCTACTGGCGCCGCCACGCCCGCCAGCCCGTCGAGTTCGCCAAGAGTGTGGCCACGCTGTCCGATCTGGGTTGCGCGATGCTGCTGGAGGTCGGCCCGCAGCCCGTGCTGACCGCTTCCGCCATGCGGGCCTGGCCCGACCCGGCGAGCGCACCGCGCGCCGTTGCCTCCATGCGGCGCAACGGCTCCGACCATCGCCACATCGCCGAGGCCGTGGCCAACACCTACGTGGCCGGGCACCTGCCCGACTTCGCCGCGCTGCTGGCTCGTCCGGCGCGCAAGCTGGATCTACCCACCTACCCGTTCGAGCACCGGCAGTACTGGTTCCGCGACAAGCAGGTGCAACCGACCAAGAACGATGCCGTTCGCACCGACGCCGTCCGGTTCCTCGAAGACGGCCGGATCGAGGAACTGGCGGCACTGCTCGACAATTCGGGCACCAGCCTGACCACCGCCGACGTTCTCAACAAGCTTGCCGCCCAACATAATCGGCAGCGTGACGCCCAGTCCATCGCGGACGCCCGGTACGAAATCCGCTGGCTGGTGTCCGCGCCGGCCTCCGCCACGCCGACCGGTGAGGGCTCGGCCTGGCTGGTCATCGGGGATGACGCCGACACGGTGGCACCGGTGCTCGACGCGCTGACCGCGCAGGGCCACCGACACCGGACGCTACGGCTGCCGGCATCCGACGCCGACGAGGAGCGCCTGGCCGCCGATCTGCGCGCCGCGGTGGAAGACGAACCGACGCTGCGTATCCTGCATGTCGCGGCGCTGGAGAAGGACAACGCGCCGTCGATGCGGACGCTGCTGCGGATGCAGCATCGCGTCCTGGACGGCACCCAGCGACTGTTCCGTGCCGCCGCCGCAGCCGATCTGCGCGCCCCGATCTGGGTCGTCACCCGCGGTGCGCAACGCGTACTCGACACCGACCCGGTGTCACCGGAGCAGACCAGTCTGTGGGGCTTCTGCCGGGCCGTCGCCCTGGAGTACCCCCAGGTCTGGGGTGGGCTGGCCGATGTCTCCGGCGTTGCCGAAGATTGGTCGCGGCTTATCGGCCAGATCGTCGGTGCCGGTCGCGGAGAAGACCAGATCGCGCTGCGCGGGCAGCTGATCCACGTGCCCCGGCTGAGCAGGCGCACCGGGCAACCGAACCCCACCGCCCTCGAATTACGTTCCGATGCCACCTATCTGGTCACCGGCGGTCTGGGTTCACTGGGACTGGAGATCGCGGGCTACCTGGCCGCACACGGCGCCCGCCATCTGGTGCTGACCAGTCGTCGCGCTCCCAGCACCGCCGCGCAGCAGCGGATGGATGCGCTGCGCCAGCAGTACGGCTGTGAAGTTCGTGCCGTCGCCTCCGACGTCGCCAACCCGCACGACATCGCGCATCTGATGGCCACCATCGCCGCGGAGTTGCCGCCGCTGGCCGGCATCGTGCACGCCGCCGGCGAGAACAGCACCACCCCGCTGAGTACCCTGGATCCCGCCGAACTGGATCGAGTCTTCTCCGGAAAAGTCTGGGGTGCTTGGTATCTGAGTGAGGCGATCACCGATCTGCAACTGGACTTCTTCCTGTCCACGTCCTCGATCTCCTCGGTGTGGGGCAGCTACGGACAGAGCGCCTACAGCGCGGCCAACGCGTTCCTCGACGGATTGACCTGGCGGCTGCGTGAGCAGGGCGTGCCCGGCTTCAGCGTCAACTTCGGCCCGTGGTCGGCCGGCATGGCCGACGGCGAGGCCCGCACCCAGCTGGACAAGCGCGGCGTGCGCACGCTGTCACCGGTCGACGCGCTGGCCGGTATGGCCGATGTCATGGTCGGCGCCGGCAATCAGGGTGTGGTGGCCCGGATCGACTGGGCCCGCTTCCTGCCCATCTATCTGCAGGCCGGCCAGCGTGCACTGCTGGCCGAGGTGGCCGGTGAGGTTCCCGAGACGGCATCCACACCGGTGGGATCCGCAGGTACGACCCGGCTGGTCGAACGCCTCACCTCCGCTCCGATACAGCAGCGCAAGAAGCTCGTCCTGGAGGAACTGCGCGACGCGGTCGCCGAGGTGACCCAGATCGACGCCGCCGAGATCCGGGAGGAGACCGGGCTTTTCGATCTCGGTCTGGATTCGCTGATGGCAGTCGAACTACGACGGCGACTGGAACAGTCCGTCGGCGCCGAGCTGCCCGCCACGCTGGCGATGGATCACCCGCGCCTGACCGACATGGCGGACTATCTGCTCGGCGATGTGCTGAAGCTCAACGAGCGAGGCGCCAAGAAGGCTGCCGCGCAGCCGGTCTCGCTGACCACCACGGCCGCCGACGAACCGATCGCCATCATCTCGGTCGCCTGCCGCTTCCCCGGCTCACCCGATCCGGACGCCTACTGGGACCTGCTGGCCGGCGGGGTGGATGCCATCCGGGAGATCCCGGAGGACCGCTTCGACGTCGACGAGTTCTACGACCCGGATCAGCAGATGCCGGGCAAGATCTACACCCGAAGCGGCGGCTACCTGGAGAGCGTCGACGGATTCGATCCGGAGTTCTTCGGCATCTCCCCGCGTGAAGCCGTCTGGATCGACCCGCAGCAGCGCCTCATGCTCGAACTCTCCTGGGAGGGTCTGGAGCGGGCCGGCTATTCGGCTGCGTCCCTGCGCGGCAGCCGCACCGGCGTGTTCGTCGGTGTCGGCGCCAACGAGTACTCGCACCTGCTGTCCAGCGACTCGCTGGAGAACCTGCAACCTCACTTCATCACCGGCAACGCCCTCAACGCCATCGCCGGCCGGGTCTCCTTCACCCTCGGACTCGAGGGCCCCGCGATGGCGGTGGACACCGCGTGCAGTTCCTCGCTGGTCGCCGTGCACCAGGCCGCTCAGGCCCTGCACTCCGGTGACTGCGACATGGCCATTGCCGGCGGGGTGAACGTGCTGCTGAGCCCGGCGTCGGTGGTCGCCGCCTCACGGGCCCGGATGCTGTCCCCCGATGGCCGGTGCAAGACGTTCGACGCCGCCGCCGACGGCTACGTCCGCAGCGAGGGCTGCGGTGTGCTGGTGCTCAAGCGGCTGTCCGACGCCCAGCGCGACGGCGACCGGATCAGCGCGGTCATCCGCAGCAGCGCGGTGAACCAGGACGGCGCCTCCAGCGGTCTCACGGTGCCCAATGGTGGTGCCCAACAACGACTCATCAGCTCGGCGCTGGCCCGGGCCGGCCTGTCCGGCGACGACGTCGACTACCTCGAAGCGCACGGCACGGGCACCCCGCTGGGAGACCCGATCGAGGTGCAGGCGGCCGCGGCCGTGTACGGCGAGGGCCGGGACCCTAACCGCCCACTGCTGATCGGCACCGCGAAAACCAATGTCGGCCATCTGGAGTCGGCGGCCGGTGTCGCCGGCCTGGTCAAGGTCGTGCTGTCGCTGCAGCACGACCTGCTGCCGCAGACCCTGCACTTCCACAACCCGTCACCGCACATCCCGTGGGACAGCCTGCCGGTGCAGGTCGTGGACAAGCCCACACCGTGGCATGCCAACGGCCGGCCGCGCCGGGCCGGGGTCAGTGCCTTCGGTTTCACCGGCACCAACGCCCACGTCCTGATCGAAGAGGCCCCCGAAGTTCTTTCGGCACAACCCATTGACGAGTCCCCGGCCGAACCGGTCGCGGACACGGCGACGCCCGCGCGGGAACCGCTGAGCGTGTTGCCGCTGTCGGCGCGTTCGTCGCAGGGGCTGGTGGCGTTGGCACAGCGGTATTCCGCCTGGCTGGATGCCCACCCGGACGCCTCGGTCGCCGATGTGGCGTTCACCGCCGGTGCGGGGCGCTCGCACTTCGAGCACCGGGCGGCGGTGGTCGCCAATACCGTCCCCGAATCCAAGATGCTGCTCGACGACCTGGTGGCCAACCGGCTACGCCCGGGCGTGGTGCGCGGCGAATGCACCGACCCGCCGACGACGGCCTGGTTCTTCCCCGGCCAGGGCAGCCAGTACCCGGGGATGGCGCGCGAATTGTTCGAGTCAGAGCCGGTTTTCGCCGACACCGTGCGCCAGTGCGCGAAGGCCGTCGACGGCATGCTGCCCCGCCCGCTGCTCGACGCGATCTTCGACACCGGCCGGGAGGCCACCGAAACGCTGCGGCACACCTCGTTCGCCCAACCGGCGATCTTCGCCGTCGAGATGGGCCTGGCCCGGTTGTGGCAATCCTGGGGTATCGAGCCCGACGTGGTGCTCGGCCACAGCGTCGGCCAGTACGCGGCGGCCTGCGTGGCCGGGGTTTTCAGCCTCGAGGACGGTGCCCGGCTGATCGCCGAGCGTGGCCGGCTGTTCGGCAGCCTGCCTGCCGGTGGCCGCATGATGGCGGTGTTCGCCGACCCCGAGTACGTCGAGGGCGCCGCCGAGGCGTTCCCGCGGGTGTCGGTCGGCGCCTACAACGGCCGCAACACCGTGCTGTCCGGGCCCGGTGAGGATCTCGAACAGATCGTCGCCAACTGCAGCGCCGACGGCGCACGCTGCACCTGGCTGGAGACCAGCCACGCGTTCCACTCCGAGCTGTTGGACCCGGTGCTCGACGAGTTCGAGGCCTTCGCCGGCCAATTCGAGTACGCCGTGCCGACCCGCCCGCTGGTCTGCAACCGGACCGGGGCCGTGCTGACGGCCGAGACACCGATCAACGCGCAGTACTGGCGGCGGCATTCGCGCCAGCCGGTGCAGTTCACCGAGAGCGTGCGCACCGTGGCGGCCCTGGGCTGCTCGGTGCTGATGGAGGTCGGCCCGCAGCCGATCCTCACCGCCGCCGCGCTGCAGAGCTGGCCGGAGTCCTCGGCCACGCCGCGGACCATCGTGTCGCTGCGCAAGGGCGCCAACGCGCAGCGTCAGATCACCGAGGCCCTTGCCACCGCCTACATCTGCGGGCACCGGCCCGATTTCGCCGCCAAGCATCACGGCGAGCAGCACCGGCTGGAACTGCCCACGTACCCGTTCCAGCGTCGCCGCTTCTGGCCCAAGACGTCCATCGCCGGCATGGGCTCCGGCGGGGTGTCGGTGTCCGGACTCCTGGGCAGCGCCAAGGACCTGGCCTCCGGCGACACCGTCTACAGCAATGTGCTGTCGGTCAAGACCCAGCCGTGGCTGGCGCACCACGTCATCTACGGCACCGTCGTCGTGCCGGGTGCGACGTACGCCGCGATGGCCCTGGCCGCCGCGGAAGCTCCGGCGCATGTGAAGGACGTCTACTTCTACGAGCCGATCATCCTGCCCGACAAGGCGTCTCGCGAGGTGCAGCTGACCCTGCATCCGCAGGATGACGGCTGGAAGTTCCAGGTGCACAGCCGCCCCTACGGCGTGCGCGAGGCCGAGTGGTCGCTGAACGCGGACGGCACGCTCGGTTCGGGCGCCGACATCGACGCGCCGTCCGAGGACGCCCCGGCCCTGAGCCCGGACGAAGCGGTCGAGCACATGAACCGCACCCGCCCGCAGGAACTCTTCGAGATCTTCAACGATCTGGAACTCGCCTGGGGACCCACCTGGTCGACCTCGCTGAAATCGCTGTGGGTCGGCGAGGGTGAGGCGATCGGGGATGTGTCCGTCGGTGAAGAACTCGCCGAGCATCTGGGCAGCGAGCCGATCCACCCCGTCCTGCTCGATCTGTGCACGGGTGTCGCCTTCCCGGCCTTCCCAGCGGTACTCGCCGCCGAGCAGGGCATGCACGACCTGTTCCTGCCGCTGCGGTACGGGCGGGTGCAACTGCTGGAGAAGATGCCGAACCGGTTCTACTGCCGGGCACGCTGGCACGAGGGTCCGCTCAACAGCGAAACCCTGGTCTTCGACATCGATTTCGTGCACCGCGACGGGCGGGTGCTGGGCGGGATCCGTGAGTTCACGGTGAAGCGCGCACCGCGCGAGGCGTTGCTGCGTGGGCTCGGCGGTGACTCGACCCGGCTGCTGTACACGGTGGGCTGGCACGAGGGCGCGGCCCCGGGCAGCGTCGTCGACGCCGGTGAGGAGGCCGCCAAGATCGCCGGCGGCGCCTGGCTGGTCGCCGGCGATGACGCCTTGGCCGGCATCGTCCCCCATGCCGTGTCCGTGGACCAACCGGCCGATCCGGATGCCTGGAAGAAGGCGTTCGCCACGGCCGCCGAACGGGGCACGCCGGTCAGCGGGATCGTCTGGCGCAGTTCGGGACAGACCGGTGCCGGGGCGAGCGGAGCGACGGGGAGAATCAGCGACGGACCCACCGCGGATCTCGCGGTGCGGCTGGAGGCCGAGGTGTCGGCTCTGCTCGCGGCCACCCAGACCGCGCTGGCCGGGCAGACGAGCAATCTCCCCGGCGGGCTGTGGATCATCACCGAAGGCGCGGTCGCCACCGAACCCGGCGAACCGGTCGACCCGGTGCAGGCCGCGCTGTGGGGATTCGGGCGCACCCTGATCGCCGAACAGCCGACCCTGCGCTGCCGACTGCTGGACGTGGCGGGTTCCGGAGAGTCGCTGGGCTGGCTGGCCGACGCACTCGGCACGCCGGTCGTCGAACCCGAGATGGCGGTGCGACAGGGACGGTTCCTGGTGTCGCGGCTGCTGCACTGGGCCCGCACCGGTCATCTGCCCATGCCACGGTCCGACGACTTCGTATTGGCTCCCACCGAGCGCGGCGCGATCGACAACCTGCGGCTCACCGAGGCCGAGGTGACCCCGCCGGACGTCAATGAGGTCCAGGTGCGGATCGAGGCCGCGGGCCTCAACTTCCGCGACGTGCTCAATGTGCTCGGTCTCTACCCCGGCGATCCGGGTCCGATCGGTGGCGACCTGTGTGGTGTCGTCACCGAGATCGGCTCGGAGGTCACCGGATTCGAGGTCGGCCAGCGGGTCTTCGGCTCCATGCAGGGCGCGTTCGCCAGCCGGCTCAACGTTCCGGCGCAGCTGCTGGCGGTGGTACCGGACGGGATCGGCGCGGTCGATGCCGCGACCATTCCCGCTGCGGCGCTGACGGTCCGGCTGGCGTTCGACTGGGCCAAGCTCAAGCCCGGCGACAAGGTGCTCATCCACGCCGCCAGTGGCGGCGTCGGGTTGGCCGCGGTGCAGATGGCACGCCACCACGGCGCGACCGTCTTCGCCACGGCCAGCACCTACAAGCGGGCCACACTGCGCGCCATGGGTGTGGAGTATGTCTACGACTCGCGGAGCACCGATTTCGCGGATCAGATCCTCGCCGACACCGACGGTGCCGGCGTGGACGTGGTGCTCAACAGCCTGACCAACGAGGGCTTCATCGAAGCCACGGTGCGGGCGACCGCGCAGGGTGGCCGCTTCGCCGAGATCGCCAAGCGCGATATCTGGACCGCCGCGCAGATGTCGGCGGTGCGTCCCGATATCGACTACGAGATCGTCGCACTGGATGTGACGATGATGAGCGATCCCGACCACATCCAGCGGCTGATGTCCGAGGTGTCCGACGGGCTGGCCAGTGGCGAGTGGACGCCGGTGCCTGCCGAGGTCTACCCGCTGACCGAGGCCAGGACCGCCTTCCGCCGCATGCAGCAGGCGCGCCACATCGGCAAGATCGTGGTGCAGATGCCCAAACCGCTACAGCCGCACGGTGATCGGAGTTACCTGGTCACCGGCGGCCTCGGCGCGCTGGGGCTGCACACGGCGGCATATCTGGCTCAGCTCGGCGCCGGTGACATCGTGCTCACCAGCCGCCGGGCTCCCGATGCCGAGGCCCAGCAGGCCATCGACGCCATCACCGAGCGCTACCACTGCCGGGTCCACGTCTACTCCGCCGATATCG
Organism: Mycobacterium sp. P4_H6; assembly: GCF_056400845.1. NCBI lineage: Bacteria > Bacillati > Actinomycetota > Actinomycetes > Mycobacteriales > Mycobacteriaceae > Mycobacterium > Mycobacterium sp. P4_H6. The sequence continues at coordinate 32,234 of NZ_JBFUKN010000064.1, forward strand.
GCGAGGTGGCCGAGGTGGCCGCGCTGCTGGAGAAGATTCGTGCGGAGCTGCCGCCGCTGGCCGGTGTGGCTCATCTGGCGGGCGTGCTCGACGATGCCCTGTTGCCGCAGCAGAGCCTGGAGCGTTTCCAGGCGGCGTTGGGGCCCAAGGCTTATGGCGCCCACTACCTGCATCAGCTGACCAAGACCGACGATCTGGATTTCTTCATCGTCTACTCGTCGGCGTCGGCCGTGCTGGGTTCGCCGTCCCAGGCCAACTATGCGACCGCGAACGCCCTGCTCGACGGGCTCGTCGCGCAGCGCAGGGCGCAGGGGTTGCCGGCGACCGCGGTMAACTTCGGTCCGTGGGGCAGCGGCGGTATGGCCAGCTCACAGGCTGCGCTTGCCAATCTCAGCGCTCAGGGCATGATGCCGCTGGAGCCGTCGGCGGCGCTGGCCGCACTCGGCGAGGTCGTCCGGCACGGCACCGCGCAGGCCACCGTGCTGAAGGCCAATTGGCAGCGGACCGCGAAGATGCTGGGCGGTATCCGACCTCCGCTGCTGGATCAGGTGCTGCCCAGCGGGGACACCGCGACCGGTGGGGACAGCGAGTTGCTCCGGCAGCTGCAGGAGCTGCCGGTGGCGGCGCGAGCAGGTTTCATCACCGAGTTCCTGCAGCGCGAGGTGCAGGGATTCCTGCGGCTGGCGCAGCCGCCGGCCGCCACGAGCCGGTTCCTGGACCTGGGCACCGACTCACTGATGGCCGTGGAACTCCGCAACCGGTTGTTCGGCCAGTTCGGCGGCAAGTTCGATATCAGCCCGACGGCGGTGTTCGACTATCCGACCATCGGCGAACTCGCCGAACACCTGGTCTCGCAGCTGCCCGATGCCGAATCACCCGCGGCTGAGCCAGAATCGCAGCCGAAGACCGAAGGCTAGGCCCAACGCGTCGCTTCCACCTCGGTGGGCAACGCCGAACGCAGCGGCACATCCAGCCCGTCGTAGATCCCGGCGGGCTGGGTGGCCAGCCAGTCGATGGCGCCCAGCAGCCGGTTGGCGGCGGTGGTGTTGCCGCCGTCGGCGCGGGTACCGCCGGGCACGTCGGCGCGGGTGGTGATGGTGAGCTGCGGATCGCCGTCGACGATGACGCGGTGATCACCCACCCCCTGGTCGGGCTGCGGCCAGTCCGGCGCGCAGGTCGGGTGGATGCGGGTGATGTGTTCGATGATGACCCGCTGCTTGCCGCCGGACCAGCCGATCACCTTGAGGAAGAACGCCCCCTGGGTGCCCTTCTCGAACGGTCCCATCACGGTGTCGACGGTCTCCTCGAGGGCAAGGCGCTCGACCTCCTCGGTGATCTCGTCGATCTCGATGCCCAGACCCCGCCCGATCAGGCGCACGTTGCCGCCCCACACCATCGTCGGGATGGACGGCAGCAGCATCATCGGCGTCTCCTCCATGGGGCCGCCGAATCCGCAGGACACCTTCACCGCGAACGGCTGGTTGTAGGTGGAGTAGTCGAAGATCTCCTGGCAGGTGATCGTCTTGATACGGGTGCACAGGCTGGCCGCCGTCACCGCCAGCGCGTCGTTGCCCCAGCCGGGATCGACGCCGGACACCAGCAGACTGGCGCCGCCGGCCTGCGCGGCGTCGGTGAGGCGCTGCACCCATTCCGGTGGCGCCGAACGCGGGTCGTAGAGCGAGTAGAGCGACGGGGTCACCACGTGCGAGCCGGCGCGCAGGGCGCGTTCGATATCGGCGATGGCCTCTTCGGGCCGGATGTCACCGGAGGCCATGTAGGCGACGGCGTCGCCGTCCTTGAGTGCGGCGTCCACCTCGGCGGGGTCGCTGACCGCGAGGACGCCGGTCTCGGCGTCCAGACCTGCGAAGGAGGCGGCGTCGCGGCCGGTCTTCTCCGCCGATGAGGTGATCAGTCCGGACAGGCTCAACCCCGGAAAGGCGACTGTCGACCGGATTGCGGTCGCGCCCATATTGCCGGTTCCCCATACCACCACACGCCTCATCGGCCTCACTCTAGAGGGCGCGCCGGGGCCATCGTGGCCAGCATCACATTTTCGAAAGACGAGCAGCTCAGGGGCGGTTTTCGACCACGGTACAACGCCCAATCAACCACCGGGTTGGGCGGCTGCGGAAAATTCGCTCCAGACCACTTTGCGCGAAGGTTACTCGGCGGTATAGTTCATGGCAGTTACTGGTGGGTAACTTAGTGCAGTCCAGTCGCAAGTACCCAACCGCCGCAAGTACCAACTGCTTAGACCCAATCTCATTGAGGAGACACTGTGAGTCACTACAAGAGCAACGTTCGTGACCAGGTATTCGCCTTGTTCGATGTGCTCGGTCTCGACAAGGCGCTCGGCACCGGCAGCTTCGCTGACCTCGATGCCGACACCGCCCGCGAGATGATCAACGAGATGGCGCGTCTGGCCGAGGGCCCGATCGCCGAATCGTTCGCCGATGGTGACCGCAACCCGCCGGTCTTCGATCCCGCGACGCACACCGTCACGCTGCCCGAGTCGTTCAAGAAGTCCGTCAACGCCACCATCGACGGCGGCTGGAACAAGGTCGCCCTCGACGAGGATCTCGGCGGCATGCCCGCCCCCAAGGCGCTGCTGTGGGCCCTCAACGAGCACATCCTCGGCGCCAACCCGGCGGTCTGGATGTACAGCGGCGGTGCCGGTTTCGCGCAGATCTTCGCGCACAACGGCACCGACGAGCAGAAGAAGTGGGCGGCCATCGCCTCGGAGAACAACTGGGGCGCCACCATGGTGCTCACCGAGCCCGACGCGGGTTCGGATGTGGGCGCCGGCCGCACCAAGGCCGTCAAGCAGGAGGACGGCTCCTGGCACATCGACGGTGTGAAGCGCTTCATCACCTCCGCCGACGCCGACGACCTCTTCCCGAACATCGCGCACCTGGTGCTGGCCCGCCCCGAGGGCGCAGGCCCTGGCACCAAGGGTCTGTCGCTGTTCTTCGTGCCGAAGTTCCTCTTCGACTTCGAGACCGGTGAGCTCGGCGAGCGCAACGGCGTCTACGTCACCAATGTCGAGCACAAGATGGGCCTGAAGGTTTCGGCCACCTGTGAGCTGTCCTTCGGCCAGCACGACAAGCCGGCCGTCGGCTGGCTCGTCGGCGAGGTGCACAACGGCATCGCGCAGATGTTCGACGTCATCGAGCAGGCCCGGATGATGGTGGGCACCAAGGCCATCGCCACCCTGTCGACCGGCTACCTGAACGCGCTCGAGTACGCCAAGGACCGTGTCCAGGGTGCCGACCTGACGCAGATGACCGACAAGACCGCACCGCGGGTGACCATCACTCATCACCCGGATGTGCGTCGCTCGCTGATGACCCAGAAGTCCTACGCCGAGGGCATGCGCGCGCTGTACATGTACACCGCCACCTTCCAGGACGACGAGGTCGCCCAGGCACTGCACGGTGTGGACGCCGAGATGGCGGTCCGCATCAACGATCTGCTGCTGCCGGTGGTCAAGGGCTTCGGCTCGGAGACCGCCTACGCCAAGCTGACCGAGAGCCTGCAGACCTTCGGTGGATCGGGCTTCCTGCAGGACTACCCGGTCGAGCAGTACATCCGCGACGCCAAGATCGACTCGCT
>NZ_JBFUKN010000065.1:0-35709 GCF_056400845.1 Mycobacterium sp. P4_H6
GAGCAGCCCCGCGCCGATGCCCAGAACGAGTACCTGGACAAACATGGCTGGGATGACTACGCGCGGTGGCATCTCGGTCTCACCGAGGGCGCCAACGATGACACCAAGGCACGATATGCGTTCGTATACGGTGACTTTCGGCGGGTGCACCGCTCCGGTCTGATCGCCTGCGTGTACCGCGCGGCCGAGTGGCGACACAAGGCCGTGGAGTTGGCGGCCCACCAGTTGCTGCAGAAGCTGGACGAGGCGGCCGGGATCGAGTGAGCGTGCGGAGATTGCCGCGGGCCGAAACCGTCCGGCAGAGCATGCCGCTATACCGTTGATCGGAGAATCCCTTTCGAACATGCAAGGCGGGTAGACGTGCACGGTGCTCGACCTGGCAGTGGCTGGATGGCGTTCAAGGGCGCGGTCAACCGTGCCACTGAAAGTCGCACTGTCGAGTCGATCGCTCGTGCCGGCTATCCCGTGAGTGGGTTGCTGCATCTGTTGATTGCCTACATCATCGTGCGGATCGCCTTCGGTTTTCGGGGCGAGGCCGACCAGACGGGGGCTTTGGCGGTACTCGCGGAGCAGCGCGGCGGTTCGATGTCGTTATGGGTGGTGGCGTTCGGCTTGTTCGCGCTGTCGATGTGGCGGCTGGCCGAGGTTGTGCTTGGTCTGCATCCGGGCGAGAGCAACCACGCTGACAAGCGGCACACGTCGCTGGTGAACCGGTTCAAGGCGTCCGGACTTGCGGTCGCGTACCTGGCGTTGGCATTCGCGGCGGTGCAGTTCGCGGTGGGAGTGGGAAGGCAGGGGAGTGAGCGGGCAGAAGGACTGAGTGCCCGGTTGATGCAGTCTGGCGGGGGTAAAGCCGTTCTGGTCGCCGCCGGTGTGGCGATCGCGGCATTCGGCGGCTACTTCATCTACAAGGGCGCATCTCGGATGTTCCTGCGAGACCTGACGGTGCCGGGCGGACGGCTGATGACAACGCTGGGCATCGTCGGTCATGTCGCAGAGGGCATCGTGCTCTGCGCGGCGGGGATCTCCGTGCTCGGTGCTTTGTTCTGGCAGGATCCGTCGAGGGCGACGGGACTGGACGCGGCGGTGAGAGCGCTGGGCCGGACGGAGTACGGCCAGGCCACGTTGTTGGCGGCGGCAGCCGGTTTTGCCGCGTACGGCTTGTACAGCGTTGCGCTGACCAGGTATTCGCGAATGTGACCGCCCGGTGAGCACAATGGTTGTGCAACCGGTGGGGCGTGACCATAATCGCGGCCATGACACCCGCTGAACCATTCGCCACCGATTCCACGCCGGCGCTGTCTGCGCTCGCCCCTCAACTCGAAGAGCTGGCCTCACGGCTGGGCGTCAAGTCGGTGCTCGTGATGCGGTCCGAGCCCGATGCCATGGTGGTCGCGGCCACCGCCGGTGAAGCCACCCAGCACTACACGGTCGGCGCGGCCGGTAAGAAGGCCGGCGAGGACGCCGGCCGGACGCCGCTGTACTGCGAACGGGTGGTGAACACCGACGAGGCGCTGTTCGTTCAGGATTCGCGGGTCGATGAGACCTTCGCCGGCAACGAGGACGAGACCGAGTTCGGTCTGCACAACTACCTGGGCGTCGCGGTGCACGACGGCGAGGGCCGGGTGGTCGGGACGGTCTGTGTGCTCGATGACACGGCCCGCGAGTATTCCGAACAGGAGCGCGCCGAGCTGGAGCGGGTGCGTGCTGAGGTGGAGACGATCGTCGCGAAGGACGCCGGCGCCCTGGGGTCATCCTGTGGATGAATCGGTGATTGGGGATAACTAGGGCTTTCTCCGGTCTCTGGGCCGCGGAGCTGTCGGTGGCCGCGGCGAGGGTGGGTCCATGGAAACCTGGACTCGCGCCGAGATCGGTGCACTCGGTGAGCAGCTGGCGGTGCAGCACCTCGAAGCAATGGGTTTGACGGTGCTGGAGCGCAATTGGCGTTGCCGGTACGGCGAACTGGATGTGATCGCCCTCGATGAGGCGGCCCGGGTGGTGATCTTCGTCGAGGTGAAGGCGCGCACCACTGACCGGTTCGGCGGGGTCGCCTATGCCGTCACCCCGGACAAGGTGCGTCGGCTGCGCCGGCTGGCGGGCCTGTGGTTGGCCGGGGGTGGCGGTAGCTGGTCGGGGGTGCGTATCGATGTGATCGGGGTGCGGTTCGGCCGCACCCGGGTACCCGAGCTGACACATCTGCAGGCGGTCGGCTGATGGCGCTGGGGCGAGCGTTCGCGGTCGCGATCCGGGGCCTGGACGGCATTACGGTGGAGATCGAGGCCGACATCACCGGCGGGTTGCCGGGTGTGCACCTGGTCGGGCTGCCCGACACCGCGTTGCAGGAATCGCGCGACCGGGTCCGGGCGGCAATCACCAACTGCGGGAACAGTTGGCCGGATACCCGGCTGACGTTGGCGCTGTCCCCGGCGACGCTGCCCAAGGTGGGTTCGATGTACGACCTGGCGCTGGCTTCGGCGGTGCTGGCGGCGCATCTGAAGAAGTCGTGGGCCCGGCTGGAGAAGACGGTGCTGCTGGGCGAGCTCGCACTTGACGGTCGGGTCCGCCCGGTCCACGGTGTGCTGCCCGCGGTGTTGGCCGCCAAACGCGACGGTTGGCAGGCGGTGGTGGTGCCCTTGGACAATCTGGCCGAGGCCAGCCTGGTGGACGGCATCGATGTGTGGGGCGTGCAGACCTTGCGCCAGTTGCAGGAGTGGTTTCGCGGGAAGGGACAGCTGGCGGGACGGATCACTGACGCGGCGCCGTATGTGCCGTCGGAGTGCCGCGACCTCGCGGACCTGATCGGTCAGACGGCGGCGCGGGTCGCGGTGGAGGTCGCCGCTGCGGGCGCGCACCATCTCATGCTGACCGGGCCGCCCGGAATCGGCAAAACGATGCTGGCCCAACGGGTGCCGGGCCTGCTCCCGGCGTTGACGGAGGAGGAGGCCATCGAGGTCACCGCCATCCATTCGATCGCCGGGACGCTGGCGCCCGACACTCCGTTGATCACCCGTCCGCCCTTCATCGCCCCGCATCACTCCTCGACGGTGGCCGCGATGGTGGGCGGGGGTACCGGGATGGCGCGCCCGGGTGCGGTCAGCCGCGCACACCGCGGGGTGTTGTTCCTCGACGAATACGCCGAAGTCGGGACCAACGTGCTGGAATCGCTGCGAACCCCCTTGGAGGAGGGCGAGATCCGGCTGGCCCGCCGCGACGGCGTGGCGCGCTACCCGGCGCGGTTCCAGCTCATCCTGGCCGCCAACCCCTGCCCGTGTGCGCCGACCGACCCGGCGGACTGCCTGTGCAATGCCGGCGCCAAGCGTCGCTATCAGGGCAAGCTGTCGGGCCCGTTGGTGGATCGGGTCGACCTGAGGGTCGAGATGCATCCGATCCGGGCGGGTGCCTTCACCCACGAGGTGGGGGAATCGACCGCGGCGGTGCGCAGCAGGGTGGCCGCGGCGCGCGCGGCGGCGGCCGAGCGGTGGCAACCGATCGGGGTGCGGACCAATGCCGAGGTGCCGGGACCTGCTCTGCGGCAGCAATACCGTCCCAGTGACGCCACGATGGCGGTGCTGCGCGCCGCAGTCGACCGCGGCAAGCTCAACCTGCGCGGTGCCGACCGTACCCTGCGCATCGCCTGGTCGATAGCCGATCTGGCCGGGGTGAACTCACCGACGCCGGATCATGTCGCCATGGCGCTGAGCTTCCGGCAGGGCGGTGTGTGATGACCGACGACACGGTGCGGCGCGCGTGGGCGTATCTGTCGCGGGTGGCGGAGTCTCCGTGCGCAGGCCTGGCCGGCTTTGTGGCCGATGTCGGTCCCGTGGAGGCGGCCACCACCATCAAGGCCGGTCTGGTGCCCCAGGAGCTGCAGACCCGCGTCAAGGCGCGTTGCGAGATCGACAGCGCCGCAGCGGACCTTGAGATGCTGGACCGCCGCGGCGGCCGGTTGATCACCCCGGACGATGCGGAGTGGCCACATCTGGCCTTCACCGTGTTCGACAGCGAGACGGTGCAGAAGAAGGAATCCGGTAGGCATCCGATGGTGCTCTGGGCGATCGGCCCGGCCCGACTCGACGAGGTGGCCGCCCGGGCCGCGGCGATCGTCGGCACCCGGGCATCCACCGCGTACGGCGAACACGTCGCCGCCGACCTGTCCGCCGGGCTCGCCGAACGCCATGTCGCGGTGGTGTCCGGCGGCGCCTACGGCATCGACGGTGCGGCCCACCGGGCGGCGCTCGGTGTCGACGGGGTCACCGTGGCGGTGCTGGCCGGCGGGATCGATGTGCCCTATCCCGCAGGACATTCCGCGTTGCTGCACCGGATGTGCGGCAGCGGTCTGGTGGTGACCGAATACCCGCCCGGTGTGCGGCCCGCGCGGCACCGCTTCCTGACCCGCAACCGGCTGGTGGCTGCGCTCAGCGGTGCGACGGTCGTGGTGGAGGCGGGCCTGCGCAGCGGGGCCGCGAACACCGCCGCGTGGGCGGACGCGATGGGACGGGTGGTGTGTGCGGTGCCTGGTCCGGTGACCTCGGCGGCGTCGGCGGGCTGCCATGTGCTGCTGCGCCGGAAAACCACGCAACTAGTCAGTCGCGCCGAGGAGATCGTCGAGATCGTCGGGCGGATCGGCGAACTCGCCGATGATCCCGAGCACCCGCGGACACCGCTGGACGGGCTGTCCCGGGAGGAGGCGCTGGTGTACGAGGCGCTGCCGGCACGGGGTCTGCGCAGCGTCGAGCAGATCGCCGTGGACGCCGGAGTGCCCGCCGAGCAGGTGCTCGGCCCGTTGGCACTGCTGGAGATCGCCGGTCGCGTCGAGTGCAGGGAGGGACTGTGGCGGATCGTGAAGAGCTGACCTACTCCGGCTTGTTCGAATCCAGCTTGTGGTATCGGGTCACCAGATCGAAGTTGTCGCCGTAGTGGCCGGCACCGGTGACGACTGCCCGTTCGACGAGTTCGGTGCTGCGCCGATCCACCACGACGATCCGGTCCGTGCGCAGATCCTTGTAGAGCGCCACACACAGCAGCACCATGACGATGACGAACGGCACCGCGGCAACGATCGTCAGATTCTGCAGGCCGGTCAGCGCATCCGCGCCGCCGCCGCCGATGATCAGCATGATCGCGGCGACCGCGCCCGTCAGCGCACCCCAGAACACCACCGTGGCACGACGGGGCTCATGAGAGCCCTTCTCGGACAACGAGCCCATGACGATCGAGGCGGCGTCGGCGCCGGAGACGAAGAAGATGGCCACCAGCACCATCACCAGCACGGTGGTGATGCCCGCCAACGGCATGGTGTCGAGCAACTGGAACAGCGCGCCGGTGCTGTCCACGCCGCCTTCCGCGTCGACCATGTCGCCGACGGTGCGTTGCCGGTCGATCCCCGCGCCGCCGAAGATGACGAACCACACCAGGCTGACCGTCGTCGGGACCAGCAGCACGCCGGTGACGAACTGCCGGATGGTGCGGCCGCGGCTGATGCGGGCGATGAACATGCCGACGAACGGAGTCCAGGACACCCACCACGCCCAGTAGAAGATGGTCCAGCCCGACAGCCAGGCCGCGAGTTCGGCGTCACCGTTGGCGTCGGTGCGGGCGCTCATGGCCACGAAGTCGCGGATGTAGTCACCCAGTGCGCTCGGAACGAGGTTGAGAATCAACAACGTCGGGCCGGCGACGAACACGAACACCGCCAGGATCAAAGCCAGCACCATGTTGATGTTGGACAGCCACTGGATGCCGCGGGCGATGCCCGATACCGCGGACAGGATGAACGCCACCGTCAGCACCGCGATGATCGCCACCAGGATCGGGGTGCCCACGGTGCCCACCCAGCCGTTGAACTCCAGCCCATCTCCGATCTGCAGGGCGCCGAGCCCGAGAGAGGCCGCGGACCCGAACAGGGTCGCGAAGATCGCGAGGATGTCGATGACCTTGCCGGCGGGCCCGTTTGCGCGGTCGCCGAACAGCGAGGTGAACGCCGCCGACAACAGCCCCGGCCGGCCCTTGCGGTACATCCCGTAGCCGATCGCGAGCCCCACCACCGCGTAAATGGCCCACGGGTGCAGGCCCCAATGGAACATGGTGGTGGCCATCGCCGTCTGGAACGCCTCATCGGACTGTGCCTCGGTGGTGCCCGGAGGCGGGGTGACGAAATGATTCAGCGGCTCGGCGACACCCCAGAACATCAGGCCGATACCCATGCCCGCGCTGAACATCATCGCGATCCAGGAGATGGTCTTGAACTCCGGTTCTTCGTCATCGCAGCCGAGCGGGATGCGGCCGTACTTGCTGGCGGCCAGCCACAGCACGAAGACGACGAAGAAGCTCGCCGCCAGGACGAAGAACCAGCCCAGGCCCTTGATGGCCGCGTCCTTGGTGCCCGCGGACACCGCGGACAACCCCGGGGTGTCGATCAGACCCCACAGCACAAAGGCGATCGAGATGACGCCGGTGACACCGAACACCACCCAGTCGCGGCCGGGATTGGCGTCGGTGGGGGCGATGCGGCCGGTGATGGGCGCCAACGGATGTTCTTGGTGGGAGGTGGCCACGTTGGCGACGTCGTCGGGTTCTGAAGCGGACGCGGGCCCGGAGGCACCGTTCGTGTCGAGCGACATCGTGCTGTCCTCACGTCAGATGGATGACATGTTGCGAATAACGCACTCGTTGCGTATTAAACAACACCTTGGGTCTGGGCGCGTGCCAAACCGTGTTCGTTTCTCAGCATTCGACGACGTTGAGCGCGAGGCCGCCCAGCGAGGTCTCCTTGTATTTCTCGGCCATGTCGGCACCGGTGTCGCGCATCGTCTTGATGGCGGTGTCGAGGTCGACATGATGAATACCGTCGCCGCGCAACGCCATTCGCGCCGCGGTGATCGCCTTGACCGAAGCCACGGCGTTGCGTTCGATGCACGGGATCTGCACCAGACCGCCGACCGGATCGCAGGTGAGGCCCAGATTGTGCTCCAGTCCGATCTCCGCGGCGTTCTCCACCTGGGCGGGTGTGCCGCCCAGCACTTCGGCCAGACCGGCCGCCGCCATCGCGCACGCCGAACCGACCTCGCCCTGACAGCCCACCTCGGCTCCGGATATGGATGCGTTGGTCTTGCACAGGATGCCCACGGCGCCCGCGGTCAACAGGAACCGGACCACCGTGTCGTCATCGAAATCTGGGACGAAATCGCGGCAGTAGTGCAGCACCGCAGGCACGATGCCCGCGGCGCCGTTGGTCGGTGCGGTCACCACCCGGCCGCCGGCGGCGTTCTCCTCATTGACCGCAAGGGCGTACAGCGCAACCCAATCCATCGCCTCCAGGGGATCACGCGCGTCGGGGTGCGCCTCGAGTTCGTGGTGCCATGCCGCGGCGCGGCGGCGCACCCGCAGTCCTCCCGGCAACACCCCGCCGTGGACCAGGCCGCGGTTCACGCACTGCTGCATCACCTCCCAGATGGCGAGCAGTTCCTCACGCACCTGGGGGGCCGGCCGCAGCTCGGATTCGTTGGCCAGCATCAGCGCGCTGACGGGCAGACCCGTGCCCGCGGTCAGGTCGAGCAATTCGTGCGAGGTGCGGAAGGGGTACGGCACCGCGCGGTCGGTGCTGATGGCGGCCGAGGTGATCTCGTCCTCGTCGACCACGAATCCGCCACCGACGGAGAAGTATTGACGTGTCGCAAGGACGTCGCCGGCCGCGTCGGAGGCGCGGAAGAGCATCCCGTTGCTGTGGTGGGCCAGCGACGTGCCCACGTGCAGCACAATGTCCTCGTCCACGGCGAAGGGCACCGACTGCCAGCCGCCGAGAGCAAGCCTACCGTCGGCCCGCACCGCCGCCAGGCGGTCCCGAATCGACTCCGGGTCAACGGACTCGGGCTGCTCGCCGAGCAGCCCGAGGATCACAGCGGTGACCGATCCATGCCCCTGACCGGTCGCGCCCAGCGAGCCGAAGAGTTCCACCTGAACTCCGGCAGTGGCGCTCAGCAGGTCGCGGTCGGACAGCCATCCGACGAACCGGTCGGCGGCGCGCATCGGTCCGACGGTGTGCGAACTCGACGGTCCGATACCGACTTTGAACAGCTCGAAGACGCTGATCACGGCCGGACCAGTCAGCCGGTGAACCCGAGGCGACGGCTGATCTGTTCAGCGGCCATCATGGTCATCGCGGCCACCTCGTCGAATCGGGAGGGATCCAAACGGTATGCCGGCCCCGAAACGCTCAGAGCGGCAATGGCTTTACCGGTGCTGTCGCGAACGGGAACGCCCACGGCATTGAGGCCGATCTCCAGTTCCTCGCACACACTGGCCCACCCCTTGCGGCGGACCTCGGCCAACTCGGCGGCCAGCGCGACGCTGTCGGCGATGGTGCTGTCGGTGAAGGTCGCCAGCGTGTCACCGGTCAGCTCGCGCACCCGTTCGGCGGGCAGCGCCGAGAGCAGGGCCTTGCCGCTCGAGGTTGCGTGCGCGGGGCAGTTCTGCCCGATCCAGGTGCGCAGCGTGATCTCCGCCGGACCCAGCGTCTCGACGATGTTGATGATCCTGTCGCCGTCCAGGATCGCCACATTGATGGTCTCGCCGCACTGTTCGGCGAGCCGGTCGCAKGTGGCCTGGCTCTGCTTGGCCAGGTCCATCTGTGCGCTGGTGGAACCGGCCAGCCGGACCAGGGCGAACCCCAGCCGGTACTTGCCGCGGTCGGAGAGTTGTTCGACGAACCCGCGGGACTCCAGGACAGTGATCAGCCGGGACACCGTCGACTTGTGCACGCCGAGTTCGGTGGCGATCTCGGTGACCCCGGCGGTGCCCAGCTTGCCCAGGATCTCCAGCACCATGAGCGCCCGGTCCACCGATTGCACTGCCGCGACGGACTTCTCCCGCGGCGCAACGTCGTCGGTGTCGGCAGTCATGACGGCACCAGTGTAGACAATGGTCGCGGTCATACCGGCGCCCCCAATTCGGGCCGGTCACGCAACCGGTCCTCGATCCACTGGTGGAACTCGCCGATATGGTGTTCGGAGGGCACCAGGACGCCGCCCTTGCGGTACGCGCGTGAGGACATGGTGGGCTGCGTGCGTTCGCAGGCGTCGAAGTCCTGCTCGTTCACCCGGTGGAAAAGCTCCACCGATCGTTCCAGGTCACGGCCTTGGGCCACCACGTCGGGCAGATACAGCCAGTCGCATTCGACGACCGTGCGATCCGGGCCCAGCGGGTACATGCGGTGGAAGATCACATGGTCGGGCACGAGGTTGATGAACACGGTGGGCCGGACGGTGATGGCGTAGTATCGGCGGTCCTGCTCGGGTGTCACCCCAGGGATCGCGTCCAGCCCCGCGCTGCCGTCAATGGTGAAGCCCGCCACGTCCGCACCGAACAGGGCGCCGTGCCCGACGAAGTACTGCGCGGCCAGTCCGCCGGCAAATTCCGGCAGCACCTCGGTGAGTTCCGGGTGGATGGACGCGCAGTGGTAGCACTCCATGAAGTTCTCGACGATCAGCTTCCAGTTGGCCGCCACGTCGTAGACGATGCGCCGGCCCACCGACAGGTCGGCGATACCATAATGCTCGATGGCCTCGGGGTTGCCGAGCCGCTCGGTGACGGCACCGATGACCTCGTCTTCGAAGGACGGCGGCTCGGCGTCCAGGCACACCCAGGCATAGCCGAGCCATTCCCGCAGCGCCACCGGCACCAGCCCGTATTCGGTGCGGTCGATACGTGCGCCCTTCTCATCGGTCAGACTGCCGAGATTCGGTGCCGCGAAGAGCTTTCCGTCCAGTCCGTAGGTCCACGCATGGTACGGGCACTTCAGGTGACGCTTGACCACTCCGGAGTCCTCGGAGCACAGCATCGCCCCGCGGTGCCGGCAGACGTTCAGGAAGGCATTCAGGGCACCGTCGCGGCCCCGCACCACGAGTACGCTCTCCCGGCCCACCTGGATTCTGCGGAACGCGCCGGGGGAGGGCAGATCCGCGCCGCGTACTGCGCAGAACCACATGCGTTCGAAGATGCGGTCCTGCTCGGCTTCGAATATCGCTGTGTCGTAATAGTATCGGCCGCTCAGGGTGGGCATCAGGTTGCCGCCGGCGGGCGCGCCGGCCGGCAGCGGCCGCGATTCGTCGATCGTGGTCATGTGGTCACCAGTCGTGTGGGGTCGAACAGTCCGATGGGGTGCGCGGTGGTCCCGGTGGTGGCCAGATCGGCCAGCACCTCGCCGACGACCGGGACGAATTTGAACCCGTGTCCCGAGAAGCCGCATGCCACCGTGACATTGGTGAATCGATCCGGGCGGGTGATGACGAAATGCTCATCCGGGGTGTTCGAGTACATGCAGGTCGCGGTGTGCACCGCCGGGCCGGTCAGCGCGGGCAGCAGCTGGACGACCCGTTCGCGCATCTCGTCGATCTCCTGCGGGTGCACGGTCCGGTCGATGGTTTCCGGTGTGCACACCTGGCCCTTGCGGAAGAAGGCCACCTTGACGCCGCCCGCCGGTCCATCGATGGCCGGGAACCCGTAGATCTGCTGGCCGACGGCGTTCTCGTGGATGAAGATCGGATGATCCTCGAACGGTGCCGTTCCGCCCGCCGGGTCCAGCCAGTACAGCACCTGACGCTCGATCGTGATCGGAATACCCAGCTCGTTCAACAGTTCCGGCGCCCAGGCGCCCGGGCAGATCACCAGTTGCCCGGCGGTGTAGCTACCGGTCGCGGTGGTCACCGTCACGCCGTGCGGACCGTCGGCCCACACCTGCACCTCCTCGCCGAAGCGCAGTGTGGCGCCTTCGCGTGCCGCCAGATCGAGATGGGCCTGCACGGTCATCTCGGGTCGGGCGAAGCCTGCCTTGGCCTCGTAGAGAGCGACATCGCCGGGGCTCGGGGTGAAGGTGGGGAAGCGACGGCGGAGCTCGGCGGCATCCAGCATCTCGTGCGGCAGTGACCATTGCAGCGCGGCGCGTTGGCTGCCGGCGACGGTCAGGCAGTCGGGTGGGCCGACGAACACGCCTCCGGTGAGCCGGTACACCTCCCGCCCGGTGCTCTGCTGCAGTTCTGCCCACAGTTCATAGGCCCGCAGCAACAGGGGTACATAGGCGGGGTCCTCGAAATAGGACTGCCGGATGATGCGCGAACCCCCGTGGCTGGAACCGCGGTCGTGGGCCGGGGTGAACTTCTCCAGGCCGAGCACCCGGACCCCGCGCCGCGCCAGGTGATAGGCGGCGGCGCTGCCCATCCCGCCCAGCCCGACGACGATGACGTCATAACTGTTGTCGCTCACGTCATCTCCGGATCAGCGTCATGTCGGGGTCGACGACCGGCTCGGCATGCACGGTCGCCGAGAAGTTGGTCATCAGGTACGCCACACTCACCGCCGTACCCACCGCTGTGTCGGCGGGCAGCCACGCGTAGGCAATGCTGCGGCCGAGGGTGGCCGAGTACCCGGCGCTGGTCACATAGCCGCCCACGGCGCCGTCGATGCTGACCGGCTCCTTGCCGAGTACCACCGCGCGGGGGTCATCGAAGACGATGCTGCGCAGCACCTTCGCCGGGGCGGGAGCGGTGTCCAGTGCCGCCTTGCCGAGGAAGTCACCCTTCTTGCCCGACACCGCGAACCCGACACCGGCCGCGGCCGGTAGGTGTTCGGCAGTCATATCGGTGCCCCAGGACCGGTAGCCCTTTTCCATCCGGAGGCTGTTGAAGGCGATGCGGCCGGCGGCGATCGCGCGGTACTGCCGGCCGGCCGTGGCCAGCAGATCCCACAACTTGAGGCCGTGTTCGGCGGAAGCATAGATCTCCCAGCCCAATTCGCCGACATAGGAGACCCGCATCATCGTGACGGGGACCGATCCGATGAATGTCGTGAGGGCGCGGAAGTAGCCGAACGACTCGTGGGAGATGTCGGCCGCGCACAACGGTGCGACGAGGTCGCGGGCGCGCGGCCCCCACACCCCGATGCAGCAGGTGCCGCCGGTGATGTCCCGTACCGTCACCCCGGTCTCCGGCAGTCGGCGCAGCATCCAGTCCATGTCCAGCGGGCCGTTTGCGCCCACCTGGAACACGGTGTCGCTCAGGCGGGCGACCGTGAGATCGCTGCGGATACCGCCGGATTCGTCGAGCATCAGGGTGTAGGTGACCGACCCGGTGCGCTTGTCGACGTTGTTGGTCGTGAGGTGCTGCAGGAATGCGCACGCGCCGGGTCCGCCTACCTCGTAGCGGGTCAGCGGCGTCATGTCGTAGAGAGCGACGTGCTCGCGGGTCCAGCGCGCCTCGGCGATGGAAATGGGGGAGTAGAACCGGCCCGACCAGTCGTCGCGGTCCGGGAACTCGAGCCCGGTATCGGCGAGTTCGCCCACCAGCGTGGCGTTGGCCTCATACCAGGCCGGCCGCTCCCAGCAGCCGCCCTCGAAGAAATGCGCGCCGAGTTCGCGCTGCCGGGCGTGGAACGGGCTGACCCGCAGATCGCGCGGTTCGGTGCGGTATTGGTGCGGATGCACGATGTCGTACACCTCGACGAAGGCCTGCGAGCTGGTCTTGAGGATGAACTCCGGGCTCTTGGCCGGCTCCTCGAACCGATAGAGGTCGCATTCGTGGACGTCGGTGGCGGGTGCGCCGACGAGGATCCACTCGGCCATCGCCTTGGCCACCCCGGCGGAATGCGTGACCCATACCGCCTCGGCGACCCAGAATCCGGGTAGCTCGCGGTGTTCGCCCATCAGGGAGAAGCCGTCGGGGGTGAACGAGAAGATGCCGTTGAAGGCCTCCTCGACCTTCGAATCACTCAGCACGGGAAGCAGTTCGGTGCTGGCCTCCCAGCCGGGTGCGAAGTCGTCGTCGGTGAACGGCAGCATCGACGGCATGGCCTCACCCGCCGTCTCGGTCAGCAACGTCGTCATCTCCACCGGCATCGGCCGGTGGCCGTAGTATCCGATGCCCAGCCGGTCGCCGTGCTCGCGGTAGTAGAGGTCCTGATCCTGGTGGCGCAGGATCGGCAGCCGCGCGTCGTCCGCTGCCAGTCCCTCGCGCCGTAGCGCAGCCACCTGGCCCGTCTTGGCGTACTGATGTGCCATCGGGACCAGCGGCACCGTCAGCCCGACCCGCGCCCCGAGTTCGGCACCCCAGAAGCCGGCGGCCGACACCACCACGTCGGCGGCGAACTCGTCGCCCGCGGCGGTCCGGACACCGACGACACGTCCGCCCCGATCGAGGACGTCCACCACTTCGTGGTGCCCGAGGAACCGGGCGCCACGGGCGATGGCGCGCTCGGCCTGTGCGGTCGCCGCGCGCAGTGCCTTGGCCAGGCCATCGGACGGGGTGTGGAAACCGCCCAGTATCCGGTCGGCATCGAGCAGTGGATGCAGGGCCGCGCACTGCTGGGGATCGATGAGCTCGCCCTGGATTCCCCATGACCGGGCCCAGCCGTGCTTGCGGTGCAGATCGGTCCAGCGGGCTTCGGTGGTGGCCACCTCGAGGCCGCCGACCTGGTTGAAGGCGTCGAGTCCGACGAACTTCTCCACCGTGTAGCGCGCGAACTCGCTCATGGTCTTCGATCCGTTGGTCTGGAACACCAGGCCGGGGGCGTGCGACGTGGAGCCGCCGGTGGCGAACAGCGGCCCGCGGTCCAGGACGGTCACGTCTGTGCACCCGCGGGCGGTCAGTTCATCGGCCAGGGACGTGCCGACGATTCCTGCGCCGATGACGACGACTTTGGGGTGGTTCATACCCGGGCTCCTGTTGCGCATTAAGCAACTACTGCGTATCGCGCAACAATATCCCCGATGGGTGGTTCCCGCAAGATGTGCGGGCCGGCGATTCGCCTGTTGGCAGGGGCGGGGGGGGCGGGCGATCGTCGCGGCTCGTGAAAGAGAGTGTCCGGCAGGGCAATTCATGTCGTCCGGGGTCCACGTTGTCATCCGTGCGGGTGCGCGGCACCGGGCGGCGCCGCACGGTGCGAGGCGCGAACGGGTCCGGCGCTGTAGCCGACCACCATCGGGCGGCTGCTCGTACAGTGGTCATGAGATCAGCTAAAAGTATTGTGGGAGGCTCACTATGGCGGGACGTCCGATTCACACCTTCGAGGTCATCAGCAGCGAACAGCTGGCACCGCACATGATCCGGTTGGTGCTCGGCGGCGTCGGGTTCGACACCTTCACCCCCGGCAAATACACCGATTCCTACGTCAAGATCGTCATCGTCTATCCGGATGTCGACATCGTGTCGCTGCCGCACCCGCTCACCCTGGACAGCTTCAACGTGCTGCCCGAGCACAAGCGCCCGACCGTGCGCACCTACACCGTGCGCTCGGTCGACGACTCGCTGCGCCAGATCTCCATCGACTTCGTCGTGCACGGTGAGCAGGGTGTGGCCGGCCCCTGGGCGGCCGCCGCCCAGCCCGGACAACCGGCCTATCTGATGGGACCGTCCGGCGCGTACGCCCCCGATCCCGCCGCGGACTGGCATCTGCTGGCCGGTGACGAATCCGGGCTCCCGGCGATCAGCGCGGCCCTGGAAGCGTTGCCGCCCACCGCGATCGGCAAGGCCTTCATCGAAGTCAGCGGACCCGACGACGAGATCGAGCTCACGTCGCCCGACGGAGTCGACGTGCACTGGATCTATCGCGGTGGACGCGCCGACCTCGTCGGCGAGGACAGGGCCGGGGACCACGCGCCACTGGTCACCGCGGTCAAAGAGATGCTGTGGCTGCCCGGTCAGGTCCAGGTGTTCGCCCACGGCGAGGCGCAGGCCGTCATGCACAATCTGCGTCCTTACCTGCGCAAGGAACGCGGGGTGGAGGCGAAGTGGGCGTCCATCTCCGGGTACTGGCGCCGCGGTCGCACCGAAGAAACTTTCCGGCAATGGAAGGCCGAACTGGCCAAGGCGGAGGCRGGCCAGCGAGACTGACCCCATGGCATTCGGCGACTACCAGCTCGAGATCTATCTGCAGGGCCTGGCCGGGGTGGTGCCATCGCTGCCGATGGCCTTCGCCGAGCTGGAGTCCAGGGCACAGTCGGCGATGTCACCCTCGGTGTGGTCCTACGTTGCCGGCGGCGCCGGCGATGAACGGACCCAGCGGGTCAACGTCAGCGCGTTCGAACACTGGGGGCTGATGCCGCGGATGGGCGTCGGCGCCACCGAACGCGACCTCAGTGTCGACTTGTTCGGGATCACGTTGCCTTCGCCGGTGTTCATGGCACCCATCGGCGTCACCGGTATCTGCAGCCGCGACGGCCACGGCGATCTGGCCGTCGCCCGCGCCGCCGCCCGCACCGGCGTGCCGATGACGGTGTCCACGTTGACGGMCGACCCGCTGGAGGAGGTGGCCGCCGAGTTCGGGGACACCCCGGGGTTTTTCCAGCTCTACACGCCGAAGGATCGCGACCTCGCGGCCAGCTTCGTGGCCCGGGCCGAGGCCGCGGGTTTCAAGGCCATCGTGGTGACCCTGGACACCTGGGTGCCCGGCTGGCGTCCCCGCGACCTGAGCACGTCGAATTTTCCGCAGCTGCGTGGGCACTGCCTGTCCAACTACTTCAGCGACCCGGTGTTCCGGGCGAGCCTGCCGCAGTCCCCGGAGGAGAACCCGCAGGGCGCCATCCTCAAGTGGGTGTCCACCTTCGGTCAGCCCGTCACCTGGGACGACGTCACCTGGTTGCGCTCGCTGACCCGGCTCCCGTTGCTCGTCAAGGGCATCTGCCATCCCGACGATGCGCGCCGCGCCCGCGACACCGGCGTCGACGGCATCTACTGCTCCAACCACGGCGGCCGCCAGGCCAACGGCGGCATCCCGGCGATCGACTGCCTGCCCGAGGTGGTGGCGGCCGCCGACGGGCTACCGGTGCTGTTCGACTCCGGCATCCGCAGCGGCGCCGACATCGTCAAGGCCCTCGCGCTGGGCGCCACCGCGGTCGGCGTGGGACGTCCCTACGTCTACGGTCTGGCGCTCGGCGGCACCGACGGTGTGGTGCATGTGCTGCGTTCGCTGCTTGCCGAACTCGACCTGACCATGGCGATCGACGGCTACCCAGGGTTGGCCGATCTCACCCCGGACACGCTGCGGCGCGTCCACTAGACAGCGCGCAGGCATCTGCGACGGTAGGACGGTGAGCAAGCCCGACCTCGAACCGCTGCTGGAGGAGTTCGACGAGTACCTGGCGCTGCAACGCGGTCGTTCGGCCCACACGCGCCGCGCCTACCTGGGCGATCTGCGGTCGCTCTTCGACTTCACCGCCGGCGGTCTGGACACCCTGACCCTGCCCAGGCTGCGGTCCTGGCTGGCCGCGCAGGCCGGTGCCGGAGCGGCACGCACCACGCTGGCCCGGCGCACCTCGGCGATCAAGACGTTCACCGCATGGGCGCTGCACCGCGGCCTGCTGAGCACCGATCCCGCTGCGCGGCTGCAGACCCCCAAGGCGCACCGCACCCTGCCCTCGGTGTTGCGCCAGGACCAGGCGCTCGACGCCATGGACGCCTTGAATTCCGGTGCGCAGCAAGGTGATCCACTCGCGCTGCGGGACCGGCTGATCGTCGAGCTGCTGTACGCCACCGGCATCCGGGTCAGCGAACTGTGCGGGCTCGACATCGACGACGTCGACCGCTCGCGCCGACTGCTGCGCGTGCTGGGCAAGGGCAACAAGCAGCGCACCGTGCCGTTCGGCGAGCCCGCCGAGGACGCACTCTCGGCCTGGCTGGACCGCGGCCGGCCGGAGCTGGTGAAACCGTCCTCCGGCGCCGCACTGCTGCTGGGCTCGCGCGGTGCCCGTCTCGACCAGCGCCAGGCCCGCACCGTGGTGCACCAGACGATGGCCGCTGTCGACGGTGCCCCCGATATCGGTCCGCACGGCCTGCGCCACAGTGCCGCCACCCATCTGTTGGAAGGTGGCGCCGATCTGCGCGTCGTGCAGGAACTGCTGGGCCATTCGACACTGGCCACCACCCAGCTCTACACCCACGTCACCGTCGCGCGGCTGCGTGCGGTGCACGATCAAGCGCATCCACGGGCTTGAGCACGACCGGGGTCGACGCCAGCAGGGCCAACGGATCCACATAGTCCGCGCGCGCCGCCGGGCCCCACATCGCCCCCCAGTGCAGGCAGGCCCGCACCGGGCAGCCGGCATGCCCGTCGAGCAGCACACCGAGCGCGGTCCCGGTCTCCACCCGCTGCCCGGCCCGCACCGCCGGGCGCACCGGCTCGTAGCTGGTGCGCAACCCGCCCGGATGCTGCACCGACACCAGCGGTCGGCCGGCCAGCTCACCGGCGAACACGACGGTGCCGCCGGCACTCGCGAACACGGGCTGACCTGTGCTGCCGGCCAGATCCACGCCGCGATGCCCGCGCGTCCAGTTCGGTGCCGGCGCGTCGAACCCGCGGGTCACCGTCGCCGCGGGCCGCAACGGCCACTGCAGCCGGGCGGCCTCCGCGCCCGCCGGGGCGGCGGCGGTCAACGCGGCCACCATGAGCACCGCCGCACACCTCATCAACCCAGTTCAGCGTCTCGAACTCGACCCCGGAAGCCCCACTCGGGCAAACTGTGGATGAACCGGGGACTGTGCACTACTCGGCTGGTAAAAGCACAGGTTCCCACGGTGTAAACTTCTTCCCGCAGCTCACATCCGTGGGCTGACTTCGCGCGTCTGCACCGCAACCCGCACCACAGGTTGCAACCAGCATGCCGGGCGGTCCTGATCCGGGAAACCGAGTCGGGTCCGGCAGCCGCAGTCGCCAGGGTCCGGATTCACCCGATTCCGGACGTCAACCGACAACGAAAGCAAGGCACAGCCATGGCTGTTGTAACCATGAAGCAGCTGCTCGACAGCGGCGCTCACTTCGGGCATCAGACCCGACGCTGGAATCCCAAGATGAAGCGGTTCATCTTCACCGACCGCAACGGCATCTACATCATCGATCTGCAGCAGACGCTGACCTACATCGACTCGGCCTACGAGTTCGTGAAAGAGACAGTCGCTCACGGTGGATCGGTCATGTTCGTCGGCACCAAGAAGCAGGCGCAGGAATCCATCGCCGAAGAGGCGACCCGCGTCGGCATGCCCTACGTCAACCAGCGCTGGCTGGGCGGCATGCTCACCAACTTCCAGACCGTGCACAAGCGCCTTCAGCGGATGAAGGAACTTGAGGCCATGGAGCAGACCGGTGGCTTCGAAGGTCGCACCAAGAAGGAAATCCTCATGCTCACGCGTGAGAAGAACAAGCTCGAGCGCAGCCTCGGTGGTATCCGGGACATGGCCAAGGTTCCCTCGGCCGTCTGGGTCGTCGACACCAACAAGGAGCACCTGGCGGTTGCCGAGGCTCGCAAGCTGAACATCCCGGTCATCGCGATCCTGGACACCAACTGCGATCCCGACCTGGTCGACTACCCGATCCCGGGTAACGACGACGCGATCCGCTCGGCCGCCCTGCTGACCAAGGTGATCGCCTCCGCGGTCGCCGAGGGTCTGCAGGCACGTTCCGGTGCCGGCAAGACCGAAGCCGGCGCCGAAGGCGCTGTCGAGCCGCTCGCCGAGTGGGAGCAGGAGCTGCTGGCGGGAGCCACGACCAGCCCCGCCGCCGACAGCCCCGTTGCTGCCGAGCCCACCACCGACGCCTCTTAAATCTCCAGGAGACAGCTGTTATGGCGAACTACACCGCTGCCGACGTCAAGCGACTGCGGGAGCTGACCGGCGCAGGAATGATGGACTGCAAAAACGCGCTGGCCGAGAGTGACGGCGATTACGACAAGGCCGTCGAGGTGCTGCGTATCAAGGGTGCCAAGGATGTCGGCAAGCGCGCCGAGCGCGCGACCGCCGAGGGCCTGGTGGCAGCCAAGGACGGCGCACTGATCGAGCTGAACTCGGAGACCGACTTCGTCGCGAAGAACGCCGAGTTCCAGGCGTTGGCCGAGCAGGTCGTCACCGCCGCCGCAGCCGCCAAGGCTGCCGACGTCGACGCCCTCAA
Organism: Mycobacterium sp. P4_H6; assembly: GCF_056400845.1. Classification (NCBI taxonomy): domain Bacteria; kingdom Bacillati; phylum Actinomycetota; class Actinomycetes; order Mycobacteriales; family Mycobacteriaceae; genus Mycobacterium; species Mycobacterium sp. P4_H6. The sequence goes on from NZ_JBFUKN010000065.1 coordinate 18,922, forward strand.
GGCCGCCAAGATCGGCGACATCACCGTCGAGCAGGCCATCGCGGACCTGTCGGCCAAGATCGGCGAGAAGCTCGAACTGCGCCGCGCGGCGTACTTCGACGGTCAGGTCGAGACCTACCTGCACAAGCGTGCCGCCGACCTGCCGCCCGCCGTGGGCGTGCTGGTCGAGTTCACCGGCGACTCGCAGGACGCCGCGCATGCGGTGGCACTGCAGATCGCCGCGCTGAAGGCCAAGTACCTCACCCGTGAGGACGTTCCGGCGGACATCGTCGCCAACGAGCGTCGTATCGCCGAGGAGACCGCCAAGGAGGAGGGCAAGCCGGAGCAGGCTCTGCCCAAGATCGTTGAAGGTCGCGTCACCGGCTATTACAAGGACGTCGTGCTGCTCGATCAGCCGTCGGTGTCGGACAACAAGAAGTCCGTCAAGGCGCTGCTCGACGAGGCCGGCGTGACCGTGACCCGGTTCGTCCGGTTCGAGGTCGGTCAGGCCTAGGTAAGACCCCAGCAGAACCCCGCGTCACCTCGGTGACGCGGGGTTCTGTGCTTTTGGCCGACCATGCTGGTACGTGCTGGTACCGTCGGCGGCATGGCACGCATCCACGCATTCGGCGACGACGCTCTCGGTGACCTGGACGCGGTCGGGCTGGCCGCCGCCCTGCGCAATGGCGCGGTATCGCGCGCCGAGGTGATCGAGGCCGCCATCGCACGTGCCGAGACCGTCAATCCCGCCCTGAACGGACTGGCCTACCGGGCCTTCGACACCGCCCGCGGCGCCCGCCCGCACGGTGGCTTCTTCTCCGGCGTGCCCACCTTCGTCAAGGACAACGCCGATGTCGCCGGCATGCCCACCATGGACGGCACCGACGCCTGGACGCCGCGCCCCGCCCCGGCGGACGGCGATTTTGCGCGCACCTACCTGGGCACCGGGCTGGTGGCCCTGGGCAAGACCCAGCTCTCCGAGTTCGGCTTCAGCGCCGCGGCCGAGCATCCCCGCCTCGGCGCCGTGCGCAACCCGTGGAACACCGACCACACCGCCGGTGCCTCCTCGTCGGGCTCGGGTGCCTTCGTGGCCGCCGGGGTGGTCCCCATCGCGCACGCCAATGACGGCGGTGGCTCCATCCGAATTCCGGCGGCCTGTAACGGTCTGGTCGGTCTGAAACCGTCACGCGGCCGGCTGCCGCTGGACAAGCAGATGCGTCAGATGCCGCTGCGCATCGTCGCCAACGGCGTCGTCACCCGGTCGGTGCGCGACACCGCGACCTTCTACCGGGAGGCCGAACTACTGTGGCGCAACCCGAAAATGCCGGCCATCGGCGACGTGACCGGCCCTGGTGACCGACCGCTGACGATCGCGTTCACCACGGAATCTATTGCCCGCGAGGCCAGTCCGGAGATCCGCGAGGCCACCCTGAAAACCGCCGCGCTGCTGGAGGGCCTCGGGCACCGGGTCACCGAGATCGCCAACCCGATTCCGCGGGCCTTCATCAACGACTTCCTGCTGTACTGGTCGCTGCTGGCGTTCGCCCTGGTGCGCGGTGGGAAGAAGACCTTCGGGCCCAGCTTCGACCGCCACAAACTCGACAACCTCACCCTCGGCCTTGAACACGTGGCCGCCCGTAACCTGCACCGGATGCCGCTGACCATCGCGCGCTTGTCGCGCACCCGCAGGATCACCGCACGACTGGGCAACCAGTACGACGTGCTGCTCACCCCGACCCTGGCCGAGGTGACCCCACCCGTCGGGCATCTTGACCCGACCGCGGACTATCAGCAGATCATCGACCGGCTCACCGAATGGGTCGCATTCACCCCGCTGACCAATGTCACCGGAGATCCCGCAATCTCGTTGCCGCTGGGCCGATCCGCCGCCGGGCTGCCGATCGGGATGATGTTCGGCGCCACCACCGGCCAGGAACGCCGGCTGCTCCAATTGGCCTTCCAGCTCGAAGAGGCCAGCCCGTTTGCGCGCATTCAGGACTGATGCACGACGAAATCCGTTGCGAGCCGGACACCTTGTTGTAATCGCAACCGGATTCGCGTAACTCCGCCGATACCGCGAATCGTGTTCGACGAAACACGGCGCGCTCACCATCTTCCTCGTGGAGCCCCTCGCACCCACAATCGTTCGGTCACCGGAGATCGCCCGCACATCGGGGAACACTTTCGGGTGCCTTGTCCGATTTGCGGTCGCGAACATCCGGCGGCGTCCAGAACGCTTTGTGCTAGCCGTCCTCGGCATCGCCCTGGCGATCGCCTGTGTCACCGTCGTGCGCACCATCTCGGCGAGTTTCGCCATCACCGGCGAAGATTCGGTCACCGATGTGCTCGGCGACGCCCAGCTGTGGGTGGTGCCGGCCAGCGGCGTGCACTACGACCCGGACGCCCAGGCGCTGATCGCCGACGGGCCTGCCCCCACTTTCTCCCCGCCGCAGGAATGGACCGCGACCCGGACACTGTCGGGGACCACCACCCTTGACGGGTCACTCGTGTCGCTACGCGGTGCGGACGCCGTCGCCGCGGGCCGGGCGGTCGTCGGTGCGGGCGTGGCTGACCGGCTCGGTATCGCACCGGGCGCGACTGTGGACATCGGTGGTCAGCCACTGACCGTCGAGATCTCCGGCAGCGGTCAATCCATCACCGTGCCAACAAGTCTGGCCTACTCACTGGTCGGCGAGAACGGGTGGTGGACGGTTGCCGCACCGGCCGGTGAAGAGCACCGCCGCGACCTCGCGGGTGAGTTCGGGACCGCCACCGGCCTGCCGGCGACATCCGACCCATCCGTGCAGCCCGACGCGACGGGCCCCGGACTCATCTACGACACGGTTGGCGGGTCGGGACCGCTGACCTTCGAACAGAAGTTCTCGGCGCTGTTCTCCGGCAAAGTGACCAGCTCCACCCTCGGGGTGATCTCGACCATCGGCCTGATCCTGGGGTTCGTCATCGCGGTGTCCTCCTTCCTGGCGGCGGTCGCCGAACGCAAACGCGAGTTCGGCATCATGAGCAGCATCGGATTGGCCGACGAGGTGCTGTACTTCTTCCTCGTCGAATCCGGCATCACCTTCCTCACCGCCTACCTCGTGGGTGTCCTGGGTGCGGGAGTGGCTGTCGCCCTGGTCATCCCGGAAATCGCGACGCTCACCGCGTGGGGACAGGCCGCCGGGATGGTGGCGGCGTTCATCCCCGCCATGGCGATCGTCGGCGCGCTGGTTCCCGTGCACCGGCTGTTGCAGCAGCGGCCCGTAGACCTGCTGGGGGGCCGATGAGCGCCTGCGCGAAGAGGAGAGGGTCCAGCTGAGATGAAGTACGGACTCACCTACGGTTGGCTGTCGGCGCGACGCCGGCTGCGCGAGATGATCCTGCCCGCCGTCACCACCGCGACCGGCGCCTTCCTGGTGGTCATCGTGTTCGGGATGTCCGACGGCATCAGTGCACAGTCCGCGTCACTCGGTAACGCCGACGAGATCGGCGCAGCGGTGGTGCTCATCGCCGTGACGGTGCTGCTTGTCGGTGTCGTCGAGGTGGCCGTGGCCACCACCCGCACCGTCGCCAACCGCACCCGCGAGCTCGGAGTCCTTGGCGCCAATGGCATCCCGCGGCTTCCGGTGGTGGCCGCCCTGCTCGTGGAGCCCGTCGTCGCGGCCGTGGCGGGTGCGGTCGGCGGCGCGGGCCTGGCGGTGCTCACCGGCATCGTCCTCGATGTCACCGGGCTCGCACCCGCCGGCGTGGACGTCGGCGGCCTCGCCCTCGGGGCTGCCATCGCGGTCGCGGTCAGCATCGTTGCGGCCGTCGCCACCAGCATCATCCCGACCTGGAATGCCGCATCGCGGCCACCGATCCGATCCCTGAGCAGCGGAGGATAACCATGACCGCCATAGACGAAACCCCCGTCAAGGTCGACGCCCCGGCCACCCCGGCTCCCGTCGTCGATGTCTCCGACGTATGGAAGCTGCACAAGCTCGGCGATGAGGTGGTCAAGGCCCTCATCGCCGTTGAACTCCAGGTCATGCCAGGGGAATTCGTCTGTCTGATGGGGCCCAGCGGCAGCGGCAAGTCCACCCTGCTCAACATCATGGGCGGGCTGGACCGGCCGACCAAGGGGTCGGTGAAGGTGGCGGGCCAGGACACCGCGACGCTCAGCGAGAGCCAGTTCGCCGCACTGCGGCACGACACCATCGGGTTCATCTTCCAGAGCTACAACCTGATCCCGTTCCTGTCGGCCGTCGAAAACGTGGAACTGCCATTGATGTTCGAGCCGTACGACCGCAAGGCGCTGCGCAGGCGCGCCACCGAACTGCTGGAGATCGTCGGTCTGGGGCATCGGGTGCACCACCAGCCGACCAAGATGTCCGGCGGCGAACAGCAGCGCACCGCCATCGCGCGGTCACTCATCAGCAATCCCACGCTTGTGCTGGCCGACGAACCCACGGCCAACCTGGACCACCGTACGGGGGAGACGGTGGTGCGCATGCTGCGCGACCTGTGCTCGACGCTCGGTGTCACCGTCGTCGCCAGCACCCATGACCCTACGGTGGCCGACGAAGCGAGCCGTGTCGTTCGAATGAAGGACGGACAGATCGTATGACTGCAGAGTTAGAGGCGCCGACAACAGTGGACCGCGACAAGCTCATGACCACAGAGCTTGTCCCCGAACAGATCCTGCCCAAGGTGATGACCACGTTCGGCCTCACCGCCGCATACGTGTTCATCATCTGCTGGATCACCGGATCCTCGGTGATGGCCGGCGGTGGTTGGACCGCAATCCCGATGTGGGTGCTGGGCATCCTGACCTTCCTGGTCCCCGCCGGCATGGCGGTCGTCGAACTCGGCAACCTGTGGCCGGGCCAGGGTGGTGTGTACATCTGGGCGACCCGCACCATGGGGGAGACGTGGGGCTTCATCGGCGGGTACCTGTCCTGGGTGCCGGTGATCCTGAACGCGGCATCCTCGCCTGCGATCGTTCTACAGTTGCTGTTGCTGGCCTTCCACACCGAGATCGGGCTTACGGCGAGCATCATCCTGCAGTTGGTCATCCTGTGGACCGTGATCGGTCTGGCGCTGGCCAAACTCGCGGCGAACCAGAAGATCATGAACATCGTCTTCGTCGTCTACGGCGTACTGACACTGACCATCTTCATCTCGGGTCTGCTGTTCGCCGTCAACAATGGCTCGGCGACACCGTTCAGCTGGGCCGAGGCCACCATTCCCAACTTCGCCGTGGCCGGCTTCCTGTACGGCACGGTGCTGTTGTACCTGCTGGGTGTGGAGACCCCCTACAACATGGGCGCGGAGTTCCTCTCGGTCCGCAAGAGCGGCCCGAAGATGATCCTGTGGGGGTCGGCCGCGCTGGTCGCGATCTACCTGCTCACCACACTCGGCACCATGATGGCGCTGCCGGGGGATCAGATCGATCCGGTGACCGGTGTGATCGGCATGCTCGATGTCGCGGGCTTCCCGGGATTGATGGAGATCGGCGCCGTCGTATTGGCGTTCATCATCATCGTCGCGCTGATGACCTACCAGGTGGCCTACTCCCGGTTGATCTTCGTTTCCGGACTGGAGCGCCATCTGCCCCGCATCTTCACCCACCTGAATCCGCGGACCCGTAACCCGGTGACGGCCATCCTGATCCAGGGCGTGCTGTCCTCACTGATCCTGGTGGGGCTGTACTCGCAGAGCAGCATGGCCAACGTGACGGTCTACCTGCAGGGCGGCCTGAGTACCGTATGGCTGTTGTCCGGGTTCTTCTTCCTGGTCCCGGTGGTCGTGGCGCGCAAACGGTACGCCGATCGCTATGCCGCCGAGACGTTCTGGCGGATTCCCGGCGGGATGGTGGGCGTGTGGCTCACGGTCATCGTCGGGTCGCTGGCCACTGTTGGTGGCATCTACTACTCGTTCGTCACCCCGTGGATCGATGTGCCGCAGGCGACCTGGATGACCTGGGTGGGATGCATCAGCCTGGGCATGTTCGCGCTCGGCCTGACCGTCTACATCTTCGGGCGCCGCTCGGCGCACAAGGTCTCCCAGGACGACGCACTGGCCCACCTGGCCGTTTTCGACCTCACCAAGAAAGAAGCGGAGGACACCACCACATGACGATGGACAGCACCGTGCTGAGTGCCGAACTCACCGAGGACGCCACTCGGTACCCCCTCGATCCGCTGTCCGGCGCCGAGATCGAGGCGGCCGCCGCCGTCATCACCGGATCCGACTATGCGACACCGACGCTGAAGTTCGTGATGATCAGCCTGGCGGAACCTGCCAAGACCGCCGCCCTGACATTCGAAGGCGCTCAGGTACCGCGGCAGGTGTTCGCCACGATGTACGACGCCGCGGCCAAGATGATCTACGAGGCCGTCGTCGATATCGATGCGCGCGTCATCGAATCCTGGACGCTGATCCCCGGGCGCTTCCCGTCCTATCTCGTCGAACACATGACCGGGGTGGAGGAAAAGGTCCGGGAGGATCCGCGCTGGCAGGAGGCAATGCGTAGACGCGGCGTCACCGACTTCAGTCTGGCGATGATCGATCCCTGGCCCGCAGGCTATTACGGAGCCGGAGACCACTACGACAACTCTCCGCTGATCTGCCGTCCGCTGACGTTCATGCGGGCAGCGCCCTCCGAGCACGGCTACGCGCGCCCCGTCGAGGGTCTGATCGTCACCTTCGACCTGGACAAAATGGTGGTCCTCGACATCGAGGACCACGGGGTGGTGCCGCTGCCCCCGACAGCGGGCAACTACGACCCGAGGTTCATGTTCGACGAGAACAACCGGCCGGCGTTCACCGAGTTCCGCGACGATGTCAAGCCCATCGAGATCACCCAGCCCGACGGTCCGAGCTTCACCGTGGACGGGTGGAAGGTGCAGTGGCAGAAGTGGTCTCTGCGGATCGGCTTCAATCCCCGCGAGGGCATCACCCTGCACGAGGTCACCTACACCGACCGCGGTCAGACGCGTCCCATCCTGTATCGGGGATCGCTGTCGGAGATGGTGGTGCCCTACGGCGACACGGCGCCGACGCACTGGAACAAGAACGTGTTCGACATGGGTGAGGTCGGGATGGGCTTCTCGGCCAACCCGCTCACCCTGGGGTGCGACTGTCTCGGCGAGATCCACTACTTCGACGGTACGGTCAACGACTCCGACGGCAATGCCGTCACCATCCCGAACGCCATCTGTATGCACGAGGAGGACTTCGGCATCTCCTGGAAGCACACCGACTTCCGCACCGGTGAGGTCGAGGTACGTCGATCGCGGCGGCTGGTCGTCTCGATGATCTGCACCGTCGGCAACTACGAGTACGGGTTCTTCTGGTACTTCTACAACGACGCCTCGATCGAGGTCGAGGTGAAGTTGTCGGGGGTGCTCACCACCGGTGCGGTCGAAGTCGAATCCGGGGAACAGCCGCGCTGGGGAAAGATGGTCGCACCCGGCATCTACGGCCCGAATCACCAGCACTTCTTCAACTTCCGGCTCGACATGAGCGTCGACGGCACGGGAAACAGTGTCTACGAGGTGGATTCGATTCCCGAGCCGGACCCGGAGCTCAACCCGCACCACAACGCCTGGATCACCCGGGACACGCTCGTGGCATCCGAGTCCGACGGTGCGCGCGACTGGAACTGGTCCACCGGCCGGTATTGGAAGGTGACCAATCCGTCGAAGAAGAACGAGCTCGGCATCCCGGTGGCCTACAAGCTGGTACCCAAGGATGTCGTGCCGGTGATGGTGCAGGAGGGCTCCTACATCTACGACCGCGCCCGGTTCCTGCAGCACAACCTCTGGGTCACCAAGTACGACCCGGCCGAGAAATTCGCCGCCGGGGACTACATGTACCAATCGGCCGATGTGCAGGGGCTGCCGGACTTCGTCGCCGACGATGCGCCGCTGGAGGACAGTGACGTGGTGCTCTGGTACACCCTGGGCGCGCATCACATCGTACGACCGGAGGACTGGCCGGTGATGCCGTGCGCGTACACCGGTTTCCACCTCAAGCCGATCGGTTTCTTCGACGGAAACCCGGCGCTGGATCTGCCACCGTCACCACCGAAGGCCTGTCACGGGCACTAGGTCTGAACGGGATCAGTCGGTGCCGACGGCGGCCAGGATGCGTTTGAGCGCATCCCGGTCGCCGTCACTGACATGTCCGAGCACGCGGGTCTCCGCGGCGCGCACCCCGGCGTCGGTGCGCTTGAGCAGCGCCAGGCCTTCGCGGGTCAGCTGTGCGGGTAGCGCCCGGCCGGACGAGACACTCGTCGGCCGCGATACCAACCCGCGGCTCTGCAACCCGCGCAGCACCATGTTCATCGCCTGCGGCGACACCGCGAGATCGCGGGCCAGTTCGGCATTCGAGCGCCCCGGGGCCTTGGACAGGATCCGCATGCAGATGTATTGCGGGAAGCTCAGTTCCAGAGGCTCCAGCACAATGGTGGTGACCTCGGTGCGCAGCGTTTGTGCCACCCGGTGCAGGAGATAGCCGAGCGGCTGGTCGTGCAGGGGCTCAGCCATGTCAACAATATTGACACATATCAACCAGATTGATATACCGGAGTGATGACCAGACCACAGCCATCGCATGGGGAAATGTTCGAATCCGCCTACCGCGGCGACGCTCCGGAGTTCGAGGGCGCCCGTCCGCCGTGGAGCATCGGTGCTCCGCAACCCGAGATCGCCGCATTGATCGACGCGGGCAAGGTGCACGGCGACGTCCTCGACGCCGGATGCGGCGAGGCCGCCACCGCGCTGACGCTGGCCGAACGCGGGTTCACCGCCGTGGGCCTGGACATGTCCCCGACGGCCATCGAGCTGGCCCGCGCCGAAGCCGCCACCCGCGGCCTGGACAACGTCACCTTCGAGGTCGCCGACATCAGCGCCTTCACCGGCTACGACGGCCGGTTCGGCACCATCATCGACAGCACGCTGTTCCACTCCATGCCGGTGGAACTGCGCGAGGGATACCAGCAGTCCATCGTGCGTGCGGCCGCGCCCGGAGCCTCCTACTTCGTGCTCGTGTTCGACGCCGCAGCGGTACCCGCCGGCGGACCGATCAACGCGGTGACCGCCGACGAACTGCGTGAGGTGGTCGGCAAGTACTGGCAGATCGACGAGATCCGGGCCGCCCGCATCCACGCCAACCTGCCCGATGAGGTGGTCAACGCCGGCGTCTTCGCCGGTAACGACATCCGCGATGAGGGCAACGGCCGCAGGTCGGTGGGGGCGTGGTTGCTGGCTGCGCACCTGGGCTGATCGCGCCGACCGGCGCGCCCCGGCGACCCGGACGTGGCCAGGGCGCTGTGATGAGGCAGGATTGGTGACGCCGTCCGTGCGGAATCGCCTGGGTGGCGATTCTGTGTCGGGACAGCAAGGAGTCTGATGGCGGAGCCAGACAAGGCCGGCCCGGGAGTCATCCGGCCCGCGTACTCACGTGTGCTGCTGAAGCTCGGTGGCGAGATGTTCGGTGGTGGACAGGTCGGTCTGGACCCCGATGTCGTGGCCCTGGTGGCCCGCCAGATCGCCGACGTCGTGCGCGCCGGCGCCCAGGTGGCCGTCGTCATCGGCGGCGGAAACTTCTTCCGCGGTGCCCAGCTGCAGCAGCGGGGCATGGAACGCACCCGCAGCGACTACATGGGCATGCTCGGTACCGTCATGAACAGCCTTGCGCTGCAGGACTTCCTGCAAAAGGAAGGCATCGACACCCGCGTGCAGACCGCCATCACCATGGGTCAGGTCGCCGAACCCTACATCCCGCTGCGCGCCCGACGGCACCTGGAGAAGGGCCGCGTCGTCATCTTCGGCGCCGGTATGGGCCTGCCCTACTTCTCCACCGACACCACCGCCGCCCAGCGCGCCCTGGAGATCGGTGCCGAAGTGGTGCTGATGGCGAAGGCCGTCGACGGGGTGTTCACCGACGACCCCCGCAAGAATCCCGATGCCAAGCTGCTGACCGCGATCACCCACCGCGAGGTGATCGATCAGGGACTGCAGGTCGCCGATTCCACCGCATTCAGCCTCTGTATGGACAACGGCATGCCGATCCTCGTGTTCAATCTCCTCACCGACGGAAATATCGCCCGAGCGGTGGCAGGTGAGAAGATCGGAACACTGGTCACCACGGACAAGGAGACACCGTGATCGACGAAACCCTCTTCGACGCTGAAGAGAAGATGGAGAAAGCGGTGACGGTGGCGCGCGACGACCTGTCGTCGATCCGCACCGGCCGGGCCAACCCGGGCATGTTCTCCCGGCTGAACATCGAGTACTACGGTTCACCGACGCCGATCACCCAGCTGTCGAGCATCAACGTCCCCGAGGCGCGCCTGGTCGTCATCAAGCCCTACGAGGCCAGCCAGCTCAAGCCGATCGAGGACGCCATCCGCAACTCGGACCTCGGTGTCAACCCGTCGAATGACGGCAACGTCATCCGGATCTCGGTGCCGCAGCTCACCGAGGAACGCCGCCGCGAACTGGTCAAGCAGGCGAAGTCCAAGGGCGAGGACGCCAAGGTCTCGATCCGCAACATCCGCCGCAAGGCGATGGAAGAACTGGCCCGGATCAAGAAGGACGGCGAGGCCGGCGAGGACGAGGTGGGGCGCGCCGAGAAGGATCTCGACAAGAGCACCGGGCAGTACACGACGCAGATCGACGAGCTGGTCAAACACAAAGAAGGCGAGCTGTTGGAGGTCTGATGACCTTTCAGCAGGGCAGTCCAGTGGTAGACCCCGAACCACCGAAGAAAACTTCGCGCGCAGGTCGCGACCTGCCGGCCGCCATCGCGGTCGGCGCCCTCCTCGGCGGATCCCTCATCGCCATCCTGCTGTTCGCACCGCTGGTCTGGGTGGGTGTCGTCGCCGCGGCGATGGCGGTCGCCACCCACGAGGTGGTGCGCCGCCTGCGGGACGGCGGGTTCTCCATCCCGGTGATCCCGCTGCTCCTGGGCGGGCAGGCGATCGTCTGGCTGACCTGGCCCTACGGCGCCACCGGTGCGCTGGGCGCGTTCGGCGCAACCGTGGTGCTGTGCCTGATCTGGCGGCTGGTCAGCGGCGGTCTGAGCGCCGCGCCCACCAACTACCTGCGCGATGTCGCGGTGACGGTCTTCCTGGCCGCGTGGATTCCGCTGTTCGGCGCCTTCGGTGCGCTGCTGATCTACCCGGAGGACGGCGCCGGTCAGGTGTTCTGCCTGATGCTGGGCGTGGTCGCCTCCGACGTCGGCGGGTACGCCGCGGGCGTGTTGTTCGGTAAGCACCCCATGGTGCCCGCCATCAGCCCCAAGAAGTCCTGGGAAGGGCTGGTGGGCTCACTGGTGCTGGGCATCGCGGTGTCGGTGCTGACGGTGCAGTACCTGCTGGACCAGCCGGCCTGGGTGGGTATCCCACTGGGCATCATGCTGGTCGTCACGGGCACCCTCGGTGATCTGGTCGAGTCTCAGGTCAAGCGCGATCTGGGCATCAAGGACATGGGCACCCTGCTGCCCGGGCACGGCGGCCTGATGGACCGCCTCGATTCGGTGCTGCCGTCCGCGGTGGCCACCTGGATCGTGCTCACCGTACTGACCTGATCCCCGGGTCGCTGCGCTCCTGCCCGCCGAACATAGATCCCCAGGATTCGTGGCCACACCGTCCGCGGTGAGATACTGGTGGGACATCATGGCCATCTCCCTTCCGCTCGTTTTCGACGCCCCGCGACGCGCTCTGCCGCCGCGGCATCTCGCCGACCTCGATGCCGACGGCCGTGCCGCCGCCGTTGCCGAGCTGGGACTGCCCAAGTTCCGGGCGAAACAGCTGGCCAACCAGTACTACGGGCGGCTCATCGCCGACCCCCGGCAGATGACCGACCTGCCGGCCGCGGTGCGCGACCAGGTCGCCGGAGCGCTGTTTCCCAGCCTCATCGAGCCCGCCAAAGAGATCCAGTGCGACGCGGGGGAGACCCGAAAAACGTTGTGGCGGGCGGTCGACGGCAGCACCTTCGAGTCGGTGCTCATGCGCTATCCGCAGCGCAACACCGTGTGCATCTCGTCACAAGCCGGCTGCGGGATGGCCTGCCCGTTCTGCGCGACGGGGCAGGGCGGGCTGCAGCGCAACCTGTCCACCGCCGAGATCCTGGAGCAGGTGCGGGCCGCGTCTGCGGCCATGCGCTCCGAGCATGACGGCCGGCTCTCCAACATCGTCTTCATGGGCATGGGGGAGCCGCTGGCCAACTACAACCGGGTGCTGGCCGCCGTGAAGCGCATCATCGCTGCGCCGCCGGAAGGTTTCGGGATCAGCGCCCGCTCCGTCACGGTCTCCACGGTCGGGCTGGCTCCGGCGATCCGCAAGCTGGCCGATGAGCGTCTCGGCGTGACACTGGCGGTCTCGCTGCACACCCCCGATGACGAACTGCGCGACACCCTGGTGCCGGTGAACAACCGCTGGAGCGTCGACGAGGTGCTCGATGCCGCGCGCTACTACGCCGACAGCACCGGCCGGCGGGTGTCCATCGAGTACGCGTTGATCCGCGACGTGAACGACCAGCCCTGGCGCGCCGACCTGCTCGGCAAAAAGCTGCACAGCAAGCTGGGGCCGCTGGTGCACGTCAACCTCATCCCGCTGAACCCGACCCCGGGCAGTGAATGGGACGCCAGCCCCAAACCCGTCGAGCGCGAATTCGTGAAACGCGTCATCGCCAAGGGCGTGTCCTGCACGGTGCGTGACACCCGTGGCCGCGAGATCGCGGCGGCCTGCGGACAGTTGGCGGCCGAGGGCTGAGCCCTCACCGTGCCGGCGGGTTGCTGAACCAGACGTTCTCCTCGCGCAGGCTCCGGCTGCGCCACCCGTCGGTGGTGCGCACCAGTTCGTGATAGTAGTAACCGCCGCAGGCGCTCTGGGTCGCCATCCCGGGCAGCTGCATCGGGTTGTAGAACATGGCCTGCACCTGTGCGACATCCCCGTCGATATCGGCCTCGACGTTGGTGATGTAATGCATGCTCCACGGAATCGTCGCGAAACCCGCTGAGAGCCAGTCGATCACCTCCTCGCGGCCACCCGCGATCGCGCCCGCCGAGGTGTAGTCGATATGCGCGTCCTCGGTGAAGACCGAGCGGTAGAGCTCCCAGTCCTTGGTGTCCACCCCGCGGGCATAGCGGGCCAGCAGCGCCCGGATCTCCAGTTGGTCTTCGGCCCAGCTCATCTGGCCACCTCCAGTCGTAGATTGCAGATGCGCCAGCCGGCCGCGGTGCGCACCAGATCGTCATGCCAGCGGCCGGCGAAATAGGTGATCTCATCCGAGCCGGGAAGCGCAACGGCGTTGAACCACATGGCACTTGTCTGTGCGCGATCCCGCTCGACGGTGCTCTCGACATTGGTGACGTAGTGCATGCCCACCGAGAGCGAGCCCTGATGGCGCCCGAGATAGCCGACCGCGTCCTCCACCGTCCCGACCACCAGGCCGGCCGCCGAATAGTCGACCCGTGCATCGTCGGTGAACAATGCGCGGTAGGACGCCCAGTCCTTGGAATCCACCGCGCGGCAATACCGGCTCAGCAGGGCCTCGATCTCCAGTTCGTCGGTGACCGACACTATTCGGGCATGCCGATGGTCTTGGCGTCCAGGTACTCCTTGTATCCCTCCGCGCCGTTGCGGTAGCCCAGCCCGCTCTGCTTGGTGCCGCCGAACGGGCTGTCGATGCCGAAGTGGCTCTTGCCGTTGATGGTGACGTTGCCGGTGCGCATCCGGGTGGCGACCGCGAACGCCCGGTCCAGATCGCCGCCGCTGACCTCCCCGGACAGCCCGTAGATGGAGTTGTTGGCGATCGCGACGGCCTCGTCGTCACCGTCGTAGGGGATGACGGCCAGCACCGGTCCGAAGACCTCTTCCTGAGCGATCTGGCTGTCCGGATCGACATCGGCGAGCAGGGTGGCCTGGGTGTAGTAGCCCACCGGCAGCTTTTCCGGCACACCGCCGCCGGTGACCAGCCGGGCACCGGACTCGACGGCGCTCTTGACCAGACCGAGCACCTTCTGCCGCTGCGTCTCGCTGATCTGCGGGCCCTGCATGTTCGCCGGATCCCATGGATCGCCCACCGGGAAGTTCTCCATCATGTTCTTCATGATCTCGATGCCCTCGTCATAGCGGCTGCGCGGCAACAGAATCCGGGACGGCAGGATGCAGGACTGGCCACTCATCACGCAGGCCATCAACGCGGCCATCGGCAGGGCCATGGTGAAGTCGGCATCGTCGAGCACGATGTGCGCGCTCTTACCGCCGAGTTCCAGCAGCGTCTTCTTCACCGTCGGCGCACCCGCGGCCAGGATCGCCCGGCCGGTCGCGGTCGAGCCGGTGAAGGTGATCATGTCCACCCGCGGGTCGGCGGCCAGCGCGGCGCCCACCTCGTTGGCATTCGAGACCACCACGTTGAACACGCCGGGCGGGATATCGGTCTCCTCGGCCACGATGCGGCCGTACTCGCTGCCCGACCACGGGGTGAGTTGCGCGGGTTTGAGGACCACCGTGTTGCCCGCCATCAAGGCGGGCACCGTCTCGGCGATGTTGAGGTAGAACGGCACGTTCCACGGGGTGATGGCGCCGACGACGCCGACGGCCTCGTAGTGGATCTTGCGCCGGGCCGGCCCCATCGGCGTCTCGTGCACGCCGTTGTCGGTCAGGTACTCGAAGTTCTTGCCGTGCTCGGCCCAGTGCTTCACCTCTTCGATCGGGCTCTCGATCTGGCTGCCGGTGACCTTCACCGGACAGCCCACCTCGGTGATGAGCACCCGGCGCAGATGTTCCTTGTTGCGCTCCAGGGCCTCGTGCAGCTGGGTCAGGCAGTGGTGACGGAAATCGAGGTCGCGGCTCCAGTCGGTCTCGTCGAAGGCGCGCCGCGCCGCGCCGACCGCGCGCGCCATGTCGTCGGTGGTGCCGTCGGTGGCCTGGCCGGCCACCTGCTCGTCGGCGGGGTGGATCACGTCGAACAGCGCTCCGCTGGCGGTGAGCTGGAGCTCCCCGTCGATGAGCATGCGTTGTTCGCCGGCCAGGACTCCTGTGTCACTCTGCACGCTGGTCATCTGCTCAGCATTACAAATCGGCGCGGCAGTGTCAGCCCCTTGGGCCGAATCGGTTACTTGATGCCGACGGCGTGCCGCAATTGCGCGAGGAACTGTCCTTCGTCGTCGCTACGGACGATGTAGTGCGAGATCGCCACCCGGATCGCGGTGGACGCCTTCACCTGGGCATTGGCCCCGGAGAGCAATTTGAGCAGACGTGCCCGCATCACCGGGATCACGTGGGTCAGCTGGGCAATCACGACCTCTGGCTCGATGTCGACGACCCGGACCCCGGAGTAGGACTGCTGGTACTCGACGATGAATCGCAGTGCGGCGTCCAGTTTTTCGGTGCCGCGCAGGCCGGCGGTGGCGGTGCTGATCCCGGTGTCGAACATCTCACGCTCGTAGACCCCGAACGCGCCGAGCAGTTCCTCCTTGGAGGCGAACCAGCGGTACAGCGTGGGCCGGGAGACCCCGGCCTGTAGCGCCACCTCGGACAGACTCAACTTCGTCTGCCCGCTGCGCCCGAGCACCTCGGCCGTCGCGGCCAGGATCCGGCGCCGCGTCGAGGTGTCCTCTGCGGCGTCGGTGTGCGCGGAAAGGGGCTTGTTCACGGTACCGATGGTAGTGGTTGTGCCATCACAAAGAGGCCTTCAGCGCGTAAACCGTGTCGAGATCCTCCAGCGCGGCCACCGCCCGGCCGAGCCCCTCGAGGGCGATGTTCTCGTCCTGCATGCCGCCCATGCCGGCGGTGATCAGGGTCGCGATATAGGCGTACAGCGCCGACTGGCGGTACCGCTGCCACAGTTCGTCGCGGTCGATCTCGGGGCCGCCCGCGGCGGCCAGCGCGGCCCGGTACACGTCGAGCAGTTCGCGCTGGTTCTCCACCCGCGAGTCGGTGGTCATGCTGGTGATCAAGGTGTAGGACAGCTCGCGGGACGGATGCCCGCGCCGCACCGCCTGCCAGTCGAGCAGGCCTGCTTTTCCGTTGCGGAAGTAGACATTTCCCGGGTGCGCGTCGCCGTGCATGACGGTATGCGGGCCCCGGTCGATCAGGGTGGCCGCTGCCCGGTAGTTGTCGTTGATGAACTGGCCCGTGCGGACCGGTATCGAGGTCCTGCCCTCCAGCCGGCGCGCCGAGGCGTTGGCCAGTGAGCCGGTCAGCAGCGAGGTCGCATCGGCCGACGCCGTGTACACCCAGGGGTAGGGGTCGAGCCGCCGCCAGAAGGTGGCGTGCACCCGCGCCAGCAGTTCCACGATCAGCGCCGCGCGGTCCGGGTCCAGTGGATGCAGAGTGTCGGGGAATTCACAGGCATGGACCGCCAGATCCTCCAGCACCAACACAAATCGTCCGGTGAGGGGATCGAAGGTGGCGCCGTGGCAGGTGGGCACATCGTCGAGTTGACCGGACAGCTCCCGGTAGAACCGGACCTCGGTGTCGGCGAGCCGGCCCAGCTCGCCCATCAGCCGGGTGGCCGCGGTTTCGGCGGGCATCTTGACGAACACCGAGGCGGGCACATCGGTACCGGTCAGCGCGAGCCGGGCTCGCGACGAGGTGCCGGCGTCGCCGTCGAGCAGGGACACCGAGGTGACGCTGCGCCCCAGCAGGGTGGACAGGTAGGCCGCGTCCAGACCGCTGATGTGACGGGGGATCGCGCGCGCCCGCCCGAAGACGGCGTCGGTTGCGATACGTTGCATGCCGCGACCGAGATGTGCGGCCAGACCGAACACCGGGGCGACGCTGCTGACCTGCGGAGGCATCGTGCAAGCTTACAA
>NZ_JBFUKN010000066.1:0-35680 GCF_056400845.1 Mycobacterium sp. P4_H6
GGGCTGGCCAGCGCGCTGCGTAACTCCGGTTAGAGCCGGGCCACCCGGCGCACCTGCGAGACGGCGCCGCGGATCGCGCTCTCCACGGTGGCCAGCGGTGACGCAACCGCCTCGCCGATCTCGACGATGGCCTCGACACGGGACACGATCTGCTCGAGGCGGTCCACCATGAGGATCAGGCGGGGTGCCAGTTCGTCGATGCTGGTGATGGTCTTGTTGAACCGGTCCAGGGTGACGTCGAGGTCACCGATCGAGTTGTTCAGCGTGACCACGGTGCGATCGAGGTCGGTGAGCAGGGTCTCGACCTGGACGACGGTGGCGTCGGCGTTCAGCGCCGCCTGCGTCAGCGTCTTGATACGCCGCGTCGCCGGACGGGTGCGGCCGTCGCCTTTGTCTGCCATGGAAGTCAGTATGGCGGCCCAGGGAACCAAAACGAGCCAAGGTGCGTCTGATCTTGTATGGCGAACTTCTGTTACGGAAGCCCGCGGCTACGTCCCGACGCCGGTTCGGCCCGGGCGGTCGCCGACTATCTTGCCGGTTACGGCGAGGCGCTGGCCGACCAGTGCCCAGAACTGCAGTCCGACGAGTGAGGCTCTGCTTGAATGGCGATGGTGGCGAGCGGACCGTTTGACGTCGAAACACCGGCCTTGATGGTCGATCTCGCGCGGTTGACGTCGAACATCACGGCGATGTCGGTGAGTGCACGCAGCAAGGCGGTCGATCTACGCCCGCATGCCAAGACACACAAGAGCATCCAGATCGCCGATCTCCAGGTCGAGGCGGGCGCGGTCGGCATCACCGTCGCGACGGTCTCCGAAGCCGAGGCCTTCGCCGACCGCGGGATCGACGACATCTTCATCGCCTACCCGGTCCTGCCGGTCGGCGCCAAGGCGAGACGATTCAGAGACCTCGTCGACCGCGTCGCGCTGCGCGTCGGCGTGGAGAGCTCAGCGGGTGCGCGGGCCGTCGCGGCGGCATCCGACGGCGGGGAGGTCTCGGTGGTGATCGAGATCGACAGCGGGCAGCACCGGACCGGGGTGCAGGCATCGGACGCGGCTGCGCTCGCGACCGAGTGCCGGCGCATGGGTTTGACCGTCGACGGCGTGTTCACTCACGGCGGCCACGCGTACTCGGATCCTGGTGCCCCTCGACGAGCCGGGATCGACGAAGGAGATCAGCTGGAGCTCGCGGCGAGCGCGTTGCGGGACGCCGGTTTCACTGTCTCGGTGGTCAGTGCCGGGTCGACACCGACCTGGCGGGCGCCCCGCCCGACTGCCGTCACCGAAGAGCGTCCGGGGACCTATGTCTTCGGTGACCGTCAACAGCTTGCGCTCGGATCCCAGCAGCACGAGGACTGCGCCGCCGCGTGGATCGCCGCCACCGTGGTCAGTTCTCGCGACGGGCGGGTGGTCATCGATGCCGGATCCAAAGCACTCACCGGTGAGCGGCCGCACTGGCTGGACGGCTTCGGAACCGTTGCTGAGCTGGGCAATGCGGTGATCACCCGGATCTCCGAGCACCACGGGATTCTCGACGGCGTGGACAGCTCCGCCGTCGCCGTCGGAGACATGGTCTCCGTGCTGCCGAATCACATCTGCACGGCCGTCAACCTGTTCGACGAGTATGTCGTCGTCGACGACGGCCACGTGGTCGACCGGTGGGAGCTGGTCGCCAGGGGCAGGAATGTCTAGGGTCAGCCCGGCAGCTTGCTCGCGGCGGCCTTGTCCAGCAGCCACACGGTGGCCTCCCGGCCGATCGCGCCCGCAGCGGGGACATCGACCGCTGCGGCACCGTTGATGGCGGCCGCTGCGGCCTCGGCCTTTTCGGCGCCGGCGACCACCAGCCACACCTCACGGGCCCGCCGCACCGCCGGCAGCGTCAGCGTGATGCGACGCGGCGGCGGCTTGGGTGACGCCGTGACCGCGATGACCAGCCTCGAGTCCTCGCGCACGGCGTCGGTGTCGGGGAACAGCGAGTTGATGTGGCCCTCGCCGCCCATCCCGAGCAGATGCACATCGAACTCCTCGGGCAACAGCTTCTCGTAGGCCAGGGCCGCCGCCTCGATATCGTCGCCGAACTCACCATCGCTGGCGGCCATTTCGTGCACGTTCGCCGACGGGATGGAGATGGTCTCCAGCAGCGCTTCGCGCGCCTGCCGGTAGTTGCGGTCCGCGTCCTCGGCGGGCACGAAGCGTTCATCACCCCAGAACAGCTGCACCTTGGACCAGTCGACATCGGGTGCGTAGGCGGCGACATGGCGCAGCAAGGCGATCCCGACGGTGCCACCGGTGAGCACGATGACCGCCTGCCCGCGGTTGCCGACCGCCGACGTGATGGCGCCGACCAGGCGGGCGCCGGCGGCGGCGGCCAGTTCACCGGCGTCGACGTAGGTCTCGATCACCTGTTCAGACATAAGTCACCTTGTCGATTCCTCGCAACGCTTCCAAATAGATCTCATCGGCATCCAGGCGCCGCATGTCCTCCGCCAGGCAGTCGCGGGTTTCTCTGCGGGCCAACGGAATCTGGGCATCCGGCTTGCCGGTGCGGGTGAGCGTCGCGGTCACCCCCTCCTGGGGCCGGCTCAACACGATCGTCTCGCTGGGCCGGGTCAGCTCGATCTTCAGCTCGCCGACCGCACGGGTGACAGGGCAGTCCAGCCGGCCGACAAGCCAGCCGGCCAGGATGTCGAGGGCGGGTTCTTCCTTGAGCCCGGACACCACCACCTCGGTGATCGGCTCGTGTGGCGCCTGATCCACCGCGGCGGTCAGCAGTGCGCGCCAGTAGGTGATCCGGCTCCAGGCCAGGTCGGTGTCACCGGCGGTGTATCCGGCGAGCCTGCTCTTGATGCACGCCAACGGGTTCTCACCGTTGGTGGCATCGGTGATGCGGCGGATCGCCAAGCGGCCCAGCGGATCCTGTGCGGGCACCTCGGGTGCGAGATCCGGCCACCAGGTCACCACCGGGGTGTCGGGCAGCAGGAACGGGGTGACGACGCTGCTGGCGTGGTTGGCCAGCGGCCCGGACAGCCGCAACACCACGACCTCGTTGGCGCCGGCGTCGCTGCCGACCCGCAGCTGGGCGTCGAGTCGGGCCTCCAGACTCAGCCGGTCCCCGGGGATCACCACGATGACCCGGCAGGGGTGCTCGCGGCTGGCGGCGTTGGCCGCCTCGATCGAGTCCTCAAGGACCGCTTCGGTATCCGGGGCGATCACCAGCGTCAGCACCCTGCCGAGGGTGATCGCGCCGCCCTCTTCACGCAGGGCGACGATCTTCTTGTTGATGGCACCGGTATTGGTGTCCGGCAGATCGATGATCATCGGGAGCCTCGGTTCTTCGCGCGAGCGCTCATCACGGTCGCCTCCATTCGCGTCCGGTCCGGCGCAGCATCTCGAAGGCCGATTCCGGCCCCCAGGTACCCGACTCGTAGGTGTCCGGGGTGCCGTGTGACGCCCAGTAATCCAGCGCGGGATCCAGGATCTTCCACGACAGTTCGACTTCGGCGTTGACCGGGAACAGCGAGGGCTCACCCAGCAGCACGTCGAGGATCAGCCGCTCGTAGGCCTCGGGTGACTCCTCGGCGAACGCCGAGCCGTAGGAGAAGTCCATGCTGACATCGCGGACCTCCATGGCATTGCCGGGCACCTTGGACCCGAACCGCAGGGTGATGCCCTCATCGGGCTGCACCCGGATCACCAGCGCGTTCTTGCCGAGTTCCTCGGTCATGGTGGCGTCGAACGGCAGATGCGGTGCCCGCTTGAAGACCAGTGCGATCTCGGTGACTCTGCGGCCCAAGCGTTTTCCGGTGCGCAGATAGAACGGGACCCCCGCCCACCGGCGGGTGTCGACATCCACCGTGATGGCCGCGAACGTCTCGGTGATGGAGGTCTTCGAGAATCCCTCCTCGTCGAGCAGCCCGACCACCTTCTCACCGCCCTGCCAGCCCGCGGCGTACTGACCTCGGGAGGTGGTCTCGTCGAGTGGTTCGGCGAGCCGGCTGGCGCCGAGCACCTTGATCTTCTCGGCCTGCAGCTCGGCGGGGGAGAAGTTGACCGGCTCCTCCATCGCGGTGAGCGCGAGCAGCTGGATCAGGTGGTTCTGGATGACATCGCGCGCGGCGCCGACACCGTCGTAGTAACCACCGCGTCCGCCGAGGCCGATGTCCTCGGCCATGGTGATCTGGACGTGATCGACGTAGTGCGCGTTCCAGATCGGTTCGAACATCTCGTTGGCGAAGCGCAGCGCCAGGATGTTCTGCACCGTCTCCTTGCCGAGGTAATGGTCGATGCGGAACACCGAGGACTCCGGGAAGACGCTGTTCACCAGCGCGTTGAGCTCTTCGGCGGTGGACAGGTCATGCCCGAACGGTTTCTCGATGACGACGCGGCTCCAGGTGTCGCCCGGTTTCTCGGCCAGGCCCGACTTGGACAGCTGCTCGAGCACCTGCGGGAACGCCTTCGGCGGGATCGACAGGTAGAACGCGTGATTGCCCCCGGTGCCGCGTTCGGTGTCCAGGGTGTGCAGGGTCTCGGCGAGCCGGCCGAAGGCCTCGTCATCGTCGAAAGCGCCCTGGACGAACCGGAATCCCTCCGCAAGCCGGTCCCACACCTCCTGCCGGAACGGGGTGCGCGCGTGCTGCTTGACGGCGTCATAGACGACCTTGGAGAAGTCCTCGTCCGCCCAGTCGCGCCGGGCGAACCCGACCAGCGCAAAACTGGGTGGCAGCAGGCCGCGGTTGGCCAGGTCGTAGATCGCCGGCATCAACTTCTTGCGGGCCAGGTCGCCGGTGACCCCGAAGATCACCACCGCACACGGTCCCGCGATCCGGGGCATGCGTTTGTCGCGTTTGTCCCGCAGCGGGTTTCGCCAGACAGGAGCGTCGGTCGTGCTCATCGAGTGTGCCTCTGCTCTAGTTTCGCGCCTACTTCTTGGCGGCGTCCAGCTGTCCCTGGGTGGCCTCGAGCAACTCGCCCCAGGACTTCTCGAACTTCTCGACGCCCTCCTCTTCGAGGACCTTGAACACGTCGTCGAGATCGACACCGACCTCGGCCAGTCCGTCGAACACGCCCTGTGCGGCATCAGCGGTCCCGCTGACGGTGTCACCGGTGACCACACCGTGGTCGGCGACGGCGTCGAGCGTCTTTTCCGGCATGGTGTTCACCGTGTTCGGCGCCACCAGCTCGGTGACGTACAGGGTGTCCGAGTAGTCGGGGTTCTTGACGCCGGTGGACGCCCACAGTGGGCGCTGTGCCCGGGCGCCCGCACCCTTCAGCGCGCCGAAGCGCTCCCCGCCGAACTCTTCTTCGTAGGCGGCGTAGGCGAGGCGGGCATTGGCCACACCGGCCTGACCGCGCAGATCCAGTGCCGCCTGGGTGCCGATCTTCTCCAGCCGGCTGTCGATCTCGCTGTCCACCCGGGACACGAAGAACGAAGCGACGGAATGGATCTTGGACAGATCGTGGCCGGCATCCTTGGCCTTCTCCAGCCCGCTCAGGTAAGCGTCGATGACCGCACGGTGCCGCTCCACCGAGAAAATCAGCGTCACGTTCACCGAGATGCCCTCGGCGATCACCGCGGTGATGGCGGGCAGGCCGGCCAGCGTCGCGGGGATCTTGATGAGCAGGTTGGGCCGATCGACGATCTTCCACAGCTCTTTGGCCTGTTCGACGGTCTTTTCGGTGTCGTGGGCCAGGCGCGGGTCGACCTCGATGGACACCCGGCCGTCGACACCGTCGGAGTCCTCGTACTGCTTGGTGAACAGATCGCAGGCATTGCGGACATCGTCGGTGGTGACGGCCAGAATCGTGGCGTCCACATCCGAGCCGGTCGCGGCCAGTTCGTTGACCTGCTCGTCATAGGCGTCGCCCTTGGACAGGGCAGCCTGGAAGATCGACGGGTTGGTGGTGACGCCGACGACGCTCTTGGTCGCGATCAGCTCGGCCAGGTTGCCGGTCTGCAGGCGCTCGCGGGACAGGTCGTCGAGCCAGACGGAGACGCCTGCGGCCGACAGTGCTGCGAGATTCGGGTTCTGAGACATGATTTCGCCCTTTTCTGTCTGTACTAGTTGTCGAGAGTGCGTTCTGCGGCTGCCACGACGGCTTCTGCGGTGAAGCCGAACTCACGGAACAACGTCTTGTCGTCGGCGGATTCGCCGTAGTGCTCGATCGAGATGATCTCGCCGGTGTCGCCGACGAGCTTGTGCCAGGACTGCGCGATACCGGCCTCGACCGCCACGCGGGCCGACACGTCGGGCGGCAGCACCGARTCGCGGTACTCCTTGGGCTGGGACTCGAACCATTCGACACACGGCATGGACACCACGGCGGCCACGATGTCCTTGTCGGCCAGCAGCTTCTTGGCCTCGACGGCGAGCTGGAGCTCGGACCCGGTGGCGATGATGATCACCTCTGCATCGGCCGCGTTGTCACCGCCGAGCACATATCCGCCCTTGGCCACACCGTCGGCATCGGTGCCCTCCAGGACCGGAATTCCCTGGCGCGTCAGGATGAAACCGACCGGGCCGGCCTTGTTGCCTCGGCCGATGATGCTCTTCCAAGCGTACGCCGTCTCGTTCGGGTCACCCGGACGGACGACGGACAGGTTGGGGATGGCGCGCAACGCGGAGAGGTGCTCGATCGGCTGGTGAGTGGGGCCGTCCTCGCCGAGGCCGATCGAGTCATGGGTCCAGATGTAGATGGTGTCGATGACCATCAGCGAGGCCAGTCGCACCGCGGGGCGCATGTAATCGGAGAACTGCAGGAACGTTCCGCCGAAGGCTCGCGTCGGCCCGTGCAGCACGATGCCGGACAGGATCGACCCCATCGCGTGCTCGCGGATACCGAAGTGCAGCACCCGGCCGTACCAGTCGGCGCTGAAGTCCTCGGTCGAGATGCTCGGCGGGCCGAAAGACTTCACGCCCTTGATGGTGGTGTTGTTGCTGCCCGCGAGATCGGCTGAGCCACCCCACAATTCGGGGAGCTTCGGGGCGACGTCGTTGAGGACCTGACCGAATGCGGCACGGGTGGCGACCGCCTTGGAGCCGGGTTCCCAGTAGGTGATGTCGGCGTCCCAGCCCTCGGGCAGTTCCTCGGCGACCAGGCGGTCCAGCAGCTTCTTGCGGTCGGGCTCACGCTCGGCCCAGGCGTCGAAGCCGGTCTGCCACTTCTCATGTGCCTCTTTGCCGCGCTCGACGAGCTTGCGGGTGTGCTCGATCACCTCGGGGCGGACCTCGAATTTCTTGTCCGGGTCGAATCCGAGGATCTTCTTGGTGGCGGCCACCTCGTCGTCACCGAGCGCCGAGCCGTGCACGCCACCGGTGTTCATCTTGGTCGGGGCGGGGTAGCCGATGATGGTGCGGACCGAGATGAACGACGGCTTGTCGGTCACCTTCTTGGCCTCGGCGATGGCCTCCTCGATGGCGACCACATTTTCGCCGCCGACGATCTCCTGGACGTGCCAGCCGTAGGCGCGGTAGCGGTCGGCGACGTTCTCGCTCAACGCGATGTCGGTGTCGTGCTCGATGGAGATGTGGTTCTTGTCGTAAAAGACGATCAGGTTGCCCAGCTGCTGGGTGCCGGCCAGCGAGGAGGCCTCGCTGGTGACGCCCTCTTCGATGTCGCCGTCGGAGGCGATGACGTAGATGTAGTGGTCGAACGGGCTCTCACCGGCCGGGGCCTCGGGATCGAACAGGCCGCGCTCGTAGCGGGAGGCCATGGCCATACCGACGGCCGAGGCCAGTCCCTGGCCCAGCGGGCCGGTGGTGATCTCGACGCCCTTGGTGTGCCGGAACTCGGGGTGGCCCGGGGTCTTGGACTTCCAGGTACGCAGTGCCTCGATGTCTTCGATCTCCAGACCGAAACCACCCAGGAACAGCTGCAGGTAAATGGTGAGGCTGGAGTGCCCACACGACAGCACGAAGCGGTCGCGGCCCAACCAGTGCACGTCGCTGGGGTCGTGGCGCAGCTGACGCTGGAACAGCGTGTAGGCCAGCGGGGCAAGGCTCATCGCGGTACCGGGGTGGCCGTTGCCGACCTTCTGGACCGCGTCGGCGGCCAGCACACGCACGGTGTCCACCGCGACCGTGTCGAGGTCGGACCAGTCGTCGGGGTGGTTCGGTTGCGTGAGGGCAGTTATCTCTTCGGCGGTGGTCACTACCTTCACTCCTAAATTTTCTCTGCGCTGCGGACTTCGCTACCTCAAACACCCTAGTGCGGCGGAGTCATCCACCGCAGACCGGTTGGGGCAGGTTTGGTGTCTGTTAACGCAGACCAAACTGGAGAACGCACCCTGCGGTGCGGGGCCGACCGCGGTGCGGTCTACCATCGTCTGTAGTAGAAGCCCGCGTGACCGTCGCCCGAGGAGTTATTTGCGTGAGCATTCGCGAGCGCCGGCCGGTCAGTGGCGCACCGAATCGGATACGAACCACGGTCCTTTCGTACCTTGCGTTGACGAAGCCGCGCGTGATCGAGCTGCTTCTGGTGACGACGATCCCGGCCATGTTGCTGGCCGATCGCGGCACCGTTGACCCGCTGCTCATCCTGAACACCCTGATCGGCGGCATGATGGCCGCAGCGGGTGCCAACACGCTGAACTGTGTGGCCGACGCCGATATCGACAAGGTGATGAAACGCACCGCGCTGCGGCCGCTGGCCAAGGCGTCGGTGCCGACGCGGCATGCACTGATCTTCGGGCTGGTGCTGACAGCGGGATCCTTCGCGTGGCTGTGGTGGCGCACCAACCTGCTCTCCGGGGTGCTGGCGCTGGCGACGATCGCCTTCTATGTGTTCATCTACACCCTGCTGCTCAAGCGCCGGACCTCGCAGAACGTGGTGTGGGGCGGTGCCGCCGGGTGTATGCCGGTGATGATCGGCTGGTCGGCGGTGACCGGCACGATCCAGTGGCCGGCGCTGGTGATGTTCCTGATCATCTTCTTCTGGACGCCGCCGCACACCTGGGCACTGGCCATGCGGTACAAGGAAGACTACAAAGCCGCCGGGGTGCCGATGCTGCCCGTGGTCGCCACCGAACGCCAGGTCACCCGCCAGATCCTGATCTACACCTGGCTGACTGTGCTCACCACGTTGAGCCTCGCGCTGGCCACCGGCTGGCTGTATGCGGCGGTCGCATTGCTGGCCGGTGTCTGGTTCCTGGTGATGGCGCATCAGCTGTATGCGGGGGTGAAGCGTGGGGAGCCGGTGAAACCGCTGCGGCTGTTCCTGCAGTCCAACAACTACCTGGCCGTGGTGTTCTGTGCACTCGCCGTGGATTCCGCATTGGCGCTGCCGCAGCTGTTCTGACCACTACGGTCTGTGCATGAGCGTGCATGTCAGCCCCGATGAATTCGGGCGCGCAGAGTCCGACCTGTACTTCGGAAATATCGTCAAGGACGGCAACCTTGGCGCCGTGCGGCACTTCCGCGAGCTGAGCCCCGTCGATCAACAGCTGGTGATCCGGCAGAACCGCGACACGCTCTACTCGGTGGGGGTGTTCGATCTGGATGCCGGTCCGGTGACGATCACGCTGCCCGACAGCGCCGGGCGGTTCATGTCCCTGCAGGTCATCACCGAGGACCACTACGTGCCCGCCGTGGTGTACGCGCCGGCCGAGCTGACCATCACCCGCAAGGACGCCGGGACCCGCTACATCGCCACGGCCTTCCGCACCCTGGTCGATCCCGATGATGCCGCCGATGTGGCCGCGGTGCACGCGCTGCAGGACGCCATCACCGTCTCCCAGCCCGGTGGGCCGGGCACCTTCGCAGTGCCGGACTGGGATACCGCCAGCCAGAAGACGGTGCGCGATGCGTTGATCACGCTGTCGACGACGGTGCCCGACAGCTTGCGCACCTTCGGGCAGAAATCGGAGGTCGATCCGGTGCGCCATCTGATCGGGACGGCCTACGCGTGGGGCGGAAACCCCGAGCGCGACGCGTTCTACCTCTCGGTCGTCCCGACCGCGAACGACGGCACCACCGTGCACAGGCTCATCGTCGACGATGTCCCGGTCGACGGCTTCTGGTCGATCACCGTCTATGACCAGAGCGGCTACTTCACGCCGAACCCGCAGAACGCCTACTCGGTGAACAACATCACCGCGGCCACCGAGTCCGACGGGCGCACCATCGTCCAGTTCGGTGGTGAGCAGGGACCCAATCTGCTGCCGATCACCGAGGGCTGGAACTACATCGTGCGGTTGTACCGGCCGCGGCCGGAGATCCTGGACGGGTCGTGGGTTTTCCCGGCAGCCCGGCCGGTCTAGGGGCCGTCTGCGCTGGTGTGCGTGTTGCCCGGCAACTCCACCAGCGGTGGCGGGTAGCCCGGCAGGTCGCCGGTCGGTGCCGCCGCCTCCGCCGCCGGGAGCACCACCGGAGGGTGTCCATCCGGATTCTCCCCGGAGGGCACTGCCGCGCCCCCGGCTCGGGCGTCGATTCCCGGATTCGCGGGCCCCGGCAACTCCAGTCCCGCCGAGATCCCGTACCGGGTATTTGATGTGACCAGCGGCCCCGGGGCCTGCTCGCCGTTTCCCAGCCTGCTACCGGGCAGACCCGTCGCTTGTGAGGGTGCGTCGACAGTGGATCCGATACGGGTGCCACGGGAATCGGTGGCGGCCGGCGGGCCGACGGCGATGACGTTGTAGGGATAGTCGAAGCTGCCGGGTTCGGCCAGCGGGGCACCGGGAAGATAGGGGGGCGGGTCCGGTAGCGGAATGGGGTCGGCGCCGGCGGTGGGTGCGACCAGAACAGCCGAGATCGACCCGATCAGCAAGCCCGCTCCGATACGCCGCATGTCAGATCTTGATCGGGTCACCGTAGACGGCGAACTGCGTGTGCGCAGCGTCGGTCGAGACGCGCAGATATGCGTAGGAGCGGACGGTGACATCGCCGCCACAGGCGTCCGCCTTGATGTGGATGTTGTCGATGTCCAGCATCGCGACACCGCCGCTGCTCAGCGACATGTTGGACAGCGGAAGGTCGACGATCACGCCCGGTTGCAGGACGGTCTGCACGAACCCGGCCAGGCCGCCCGTTCCGCCGGCGGATGCGCTCGGTGTTGCGCCGTCGAATCCCACCGAGCCCTGTGGTGCCACACCGGCGGTGCCGCCGTACTGCAGCCCCGCCGACACGTCGGACTGGCAACCGAGCTGGTAGCCCACGATGAAGATGCTGTCGGTGATCGGACTGGATCCGCCGACGGCTGTCGCGGTCGCCGAGGCAGTGACAAAGCCCTCTCGGGAATCGTTGGCATTGGCCAGGTTCGGTACCGAGTTCACGACCTCGTTGTCGATGCGGATGTTGAGATGCCAGCCATCGCGCGAGGTCTTGTCGTAACTCTGCGGGCGCATGCTCACGGGCTCGGCCCCGGCCGCTGACAGGCCGGTGGTCACGCTTGCCAAGCCCACCGCACATGCGACACTCACACCGCTACGCCATCGCACGGACGAGATTCTAAGCAGATCCGGGCCCGCTGCGTGCGGGGCGGCGCCAGGGGCCGCTGATCGCAACCTCTCCGAAAAGCACTGCATGCCAACAGTTCACCGAATCGACGCCCAACGTTCAATGCTCGCGGTCGCCGGACACGCGTTCCGTGGGCGAACAGGATTGACTCCGAACCGGGCCCGACTCCCTACTATGGGATTTCATGATCATCGGGTGGCTGTTCCGGGCCATGGCGGGCCTCGTCGTGTTGTTCGCCCTCGCGGCATGCTCGGCCGGATCTCCGCCCGGCCCGCCGGGGGCAGCTGAGGATTTCAAGGCCGGAGGCGGGGGCTCCGTCTCGGAGACCATGCCGCTCACCGGCCCGGCGCCTCAGGACGCGCCGAAGGCGCCGCCCGAGGTGCAACGCGATGTCGTCAAGACGGCCACCATCTCCATCACCGCGGACAACCCGGGGGACGCGGCGGACCGGGCATCTGCACAAGCCGGCGACGCCGGCGGACGCATCGACAGCCGTACCGAGTACGGCGGATCGGCGCTGGATCCGGCCCGGATCACCCTCACCCTTCGGGTGCCCGCCGACAAGCTCGACGGTGTGATGGACGGCCTGAAAGGACTGGGCACCGTCCAGTCACTGGACATGCAGACCGAGGACGTGACCAGTCAGCGGGTCGACCTGGACGCCCGCATCAAGGCACTGCAGACCTCGGTGGACCGCCTGCTGGCGATCATGCGCGACGCCCGGGACCCGTCGGCCCTCATCGAGGCGGAGAGCGCGCTGTCCCAGCGGCAGGCCGACCTGGACAGCTTGCGCGCCCAACGCGCGGCACTGGGGGAGCAGATCAGCTACAGCACCATCACCGTCGATCTGGTCGCCGGGGAGACCGGCGGTCCCGCACCCGAGGAGTACCGGGGTTTCCTCGGCCAGATGGAACGCGGCTGGGACGCCCTGGTCGACACCGGGTCCAACCTGCTGCTGCTCGTCGGTCTGCTGTTGCCCTGGGTCGGCGCCGCGATCGTCGGGCTCGCCGTGCTGTTCGGTCTGTACCGGCTGGTGCGGTTGCGCCGTTAAGGCACCAGCACCACCGAACCGACGGTCCGGCGACCCTGCAGATCGGTGTGCGCCCGCGCGGCCTCGGCCAGCGGGTAACGCTCACTGACCGTGATGGTGATGGAACCGTCGGCGATGGCGTTGATCACTTCGCCTGCCCGCCAGGCGAACTCATCGGCGGTGCGGGTGTAGGCGCCCAGGCTGGGCCGGGTCAGGAACACCGAACCGGCGGTATTGAGCCGCTGCGGATCGAATGCGGGCACCGGCCCGCTCGCGGCACCGAACAGGGCCAGCGTGCCGCGCACCGCAAGGCTGGCCAGGCTGGCCTCGAAGGTGGAGGCGCCCACCCCGTCGTACACCGCGGCGACCCCGCCGTTGCTCAGCCTCTTGACGGTGGCGCCGAACTCCTCGGCGTCCTCCGGGTACTCCAGCACCTCGACCGCACCGGCCTGCCGGGACAGTTCGGCCTTCTCCGGGGTCGACGCGGTGGTGATCACCCTGGTCCCCAGGCTGGTGGCCCACTGGGTCAGGATCAGACCCACACCGCCGGCGCCGGCATGCACCAGGATCGTGTCATTGGACTGCACGGCGTACACGGATTTCAGCAGGTAGTGCGCCGTCATCCCCTTCAGCAAGGCCGATGCCACCGCATCCGGGGCCACGGCGTCGGGCACGTACGCGACGTAATCGGCTGGTGCGACGGAGAAATCGGCGTAGGCGCCGACGGCGTTGGCGGTGACCACCCGGTCCCCGACGGCCAGGGCCGCGACATCCTCACCCACCGCGGCGACCGTGCCGCACACCTCGCTGCCCGAGACGAACGGAAGCTCGCGCGGATACTGTCCCGAGCGGAAATAGGTGTCGATGAAGTTGACGCCGATCGCCTCTGCCTTGATGAGCACCTGGCCGGGGCCGGGCGACGGCGCATCCTTCTCGACGTAGTTCAGGACCTCGGGTCCGCCGGTCTGGGCAACTTCGATGGCATGCATATCTCTATCATCCATATGTGAAGCTGGCCCGTCCCGACGTGTTCCATCCCCGCATCGTGTTCGCCAGTTGCGCGGCACTTGCCGAAGGCGACAGCGATGACGACGGCCTGGTCGAGGCCCTGCGTGCGCGCGGCCTGCCGGTCAGCTGGAAATCCTGGGACGACCCGGCCACCCTGGACGCCGACCTGGTGATCTTGCGCGCCACCTGGGACTACAGCGAGCGCCTCGACGAATTCCTGACCTGGACCCGGGCGGTGCGCAACCTGCTGAATCCGCCGGAGATGGTGGCCTGGAGCACCGACAAGCACTATCTGCTGGACCTGGCGAAGGACGGTCTGCCGATCGTCCCCACCCGCTACTACGCGGTCGGCGAGACGGTGCCGGCACCCGAGGGCGAAGTGGTCGTCAAACCCGCCGTCGGCGCCGGGTCGGTGGGCGCGCAACGCTTCGTCGACCCCCGCGCGGCGGTGGCCCACGCCGAGGCGTTACAGGCCAAGGGCCGCGCCGTGCTGGTGCAGCCCTATGACCGGCGGATCTCCGGCGGGGAGACGGCGCTGGTATTTCTCAACGGCCGGCCCTCACACGCCTTCACCAAGGGCCCGATCCTGCCGCCGGCCGGGCGCGGACCGCAGTTCGAGCAGACCGGGACGTTCGCCGCGGAGAAACTCGGCGCCGCCGATCCCGCGGACGAGGTGTGGGAGGTCGGCCACGCCGCGGTGGCCTCGGCGACGACACGGTTCGGCATCCCCGCACGCGATCTGCTCTACGCCCGCGTCGACGTCATCGGCGGAGCCCGCGACCCGCGGCTGCTGGAACTCGAACTCGTCGAACCGTCGCTGGGTTTCCGCCAGCTCGGCGCGACCGAGAAGCGGCGCGCCGAACGCGATTACGCGCTCGGGGTGGAGGCGGCCCTGACCCGTCTGGGGCTGGGCCCACTGTCACACCGCGGGGCGTGATCCCGGTGTTCGATGCTGATGATGTCCAGCGCATCGCGCTGTCGTTACCCGAGACCAGGGAGAAGGAGCGCTGGGGGCATCCGACATTTGACGTGGCGGGCAAGATGTTCCTCACCGTGCCCGACGATCAGACGTCATTTGCGGTGCGCTGCCCACGATTTGATCGCGAGGAGCTGATCGCCGCCGAGCCGCGCAAGTTCTGGGTGCCGCCACACGAAGCGCCCTCGGCGTGGGTGCGGGTCCGGCTCGACGCGGTGGAAGACCTCGGCGAGCTGCACGACATTCTGCTGGACTCCTGGCGGCAGGCGGCCCCGAGCAGGCTCACCGACAGCGAGGACTCCTGAGGACTGTCAGGCGGGATCGCCGAGCCGCACCCCGGTCTGCACATCGAAGCGGTGCACGTCACGGGCCGACAGCTCGACCGTGGCGCCGACGGTGATGTCGGTCAGTGCCGCGGCCTCCACGACGCTGGTCAGCTGCTGATCGGCCGACCGGACCGTGATGATGGCCCGCGGCCCGAGCAGTTCGACGAGCTCGACCACCGTGGCCCCGTCCGCGGACGGGGTGAGCATCAGGTCGTCGGCGCGCACCCCGATCGTCACCGCCGCCGCGTCCGGGCCGCCCACCGCGATCCGGACGCCGGATGCGGTGCGTAGTTCGCCGCCGGTGACCGCRCCGTCGATCAGATTCATCTTCGGGCTGCCGACGAACGTGGCCACGAAGGTGTCGGCCGGTCGCCGGTAGACCTCTGCGGGCGGGCCGGCCTGGGCGATCCGGCCCTCGCGCATCACCACGATCCGGTCCGACAGGGTCATCGCCTCTTCCTGATCGTGGGTGACGTAGAGCGAGGTGATGCCCAACCTGCGTTGCAGCCGCAGCAGTTCGGTGCGGGTCTCGACGCGCAGCTTGGCGTCCAGGTTGCTCAGCGGTTCGTCGAACAGGAACACCGCGGGTTCGCGGATGATGGCCCGCCCGATCGCCACCCGCTGCTGCTGGCCGCCGGAAAGATCCTTGGGCTTGCGTTCGACCAGCGCGCCCAAGCCCAGTGACTCGGCGATCTCGTCGGCCCGCCGGAGTGCCTCTGCGCGAGGAATCTTCTTGGCCCGCAACGGGAAGGCGATGTTCTCGCGCACCGACAGATGCGGGTAGAGCGCGTAGTTCTGGAAGACCATCGCGATGTCGCGGTCCTTGGGTTCCAGCGCTGTCACATCGCGATCGCCGATCCGGATGGTGCCGGCGCTGACCTCTTCGAGCCCGGCCAGCATGCGCAGCGATGTGGTCTTACCGCAGCCGGACGGTCCGACCAGCACGGTCATGCTGCCGTCCGTGAGTTCCAGATCCAGGTCCGACACCACGCTGGTCGAGCCGAACGATTTGCCGACCTTGGAAAAAGTCACCGATGCCATGCTTGTACAACCTCGCTTGTCTAGTACTTGACCGCGCCGCCGCTGATCCCTTGGACCAAGCGTCGCTGGATGAAGAAGCTGGCGATGACGACCGGGATGATCGCGATCATGATCGCCGCACTCATGGTGCCGATCTGCACACCCCGGAAGGTGTTGAAGTTCGCGATCGCCACCGGCAGGATCGCCGCGTTGCCCGGCGCCAGGATCAGCCCGTAGAACAAGTCGTTCCAGGACAACGTGAACCCGAAGATGCCCGCGGCCCCGATACCCGGGTACACCTGCGGGAGCACCACCATCCGGAACGCCTGCCAGCGGGTGAATCCGTCCACCCGGGCCTGCTCCTCCAGCGAGGCGGGTACCGCCTCGAAGAAGCCGATCAGGAACCAGGTGACCAGTGGCAGCACGAAGGACAGGTGCGCGAAGATCACCGGTGCCAGGGTGTCGGTCACCCGCAGCGCCTGCGCCATGGTCAGGAACGGGAACACCATCACCGCCGGCGGGACCACCTGGGCGGCAAGCATTCCGAATCGGGTCAGCGATCCACCGGCCCGGTACTTGGCGATCACGTAGGCACCCATGCTGCCGACGACGAGGCTGATCGCGACGGTGATGATGCCGACCAGTGCGCTGCGGCCGGCGGCGGCGAACACCCCGGACTCGAACACGGCCTGCCAGTTCGCCAGGCTGGGAGCGAAGGCGAACAGGAACGGTTCCGACATCTGTTGGGGTGTCTTGAAACTCGCCAGAGCCACCCAGACGATGGGGAACAGGACGAAGATGAACGCCGCGGTGAGCACCGCGAGGCGCAAGACCTCGAGCGGGCGCAACTTGTTCATCGGGCCGCACTCCGCTCGGCGGCGCGGTTGCGTTCCATCGCACGGAACGCCGCCACGATGACCACCAGGACGAGGGCCAGCACGATGAAGGCCATGGCGCTGGCCTGTGCGAGCCGGAAGAACTGGATGCCCTCGAGGTACATGAAGTACTGCAGCGTCTGGGTTTCGGTGCCCGGGCCGCCGCGGGTGGTGGCGTAGATGTACTCGAAGACCCGCAGGGCGTCCAGCCCGCGCAGCAGCACCGCGACGGTGAGCACCGGCGCGAGCATCGGGATCAGCACCCGGCGCAACCGGTAGACCGGACCGGCCCCGTCGACCCGGGCCGCCTCCATGGGTTGTTTGGGCATCGACTCCAGGCCGGCCAGGATCAGCAGCACCATGAACGGCGTCCACTGCCAGACATCGATGAAGGCCAGCGTCAGCAACGCCTTCCCGGCACCGAAGAAGTCGTAATCGGCGCCCACCGCGTGCAGCAAGGCCGGCACCGCGCCGATCTGATCGTTGAGCAGGAAGCGGAAGATCAGCCCGACCGCGATCGGGGTGATGAACATGGGCGCGAGCACGATTGCACGGGACAGATCTTTGGCCCAGCGCTGCTGGTGCAGGGCCAGCGCGAGCGCGAAGCCGAGAACCAGCTCCAGACTGACCGCGATCACCACATACATGGCGGTGATCGCAAACGCTTCCCAGAACGCCGGATTGGTCAGGGCGCCGGCGAAATTGGCCGTGCCCACGAAATCGGGTTGGGCGCGATCGGTCAGCTTGTAGTCGGTCACTGACAGATACGCCGCATAACAGAGCGGGAATCCGACGGCCACGGCGAACAGGGCGAGCAGCGGAGTGAGCATGCCGTACTTGAACTTCATCTAGGACACCTCCGCTGTGGTGGCCGCCGGATTCCCTACGGTCACTGCTGGATCCGCTCCGCAGCTGCCTGCGCATCGCGCAGTGCGTCGGCGACGCTCTTGTTCCCCGCGGCGGCATCGTTGAGCTCGGTGCCGACCGCCTGGATCATCTCCTCGCCGCCCTTGCCCTGGGTGAGCGGTGCCGCGTCGGCCAGGATCTCGCCGACCGTCTTGTAGTAGTCGGCACCGTACCCGTCGGCGAGCACCTTCGGGTCGGTCAGCGAACCCTGCCGGATCACGGCACCACCGTCGGCGACCCGCTCGGCGTCGATCGCGGGTGAGGTCACCCAGGAGGCGAACGCCCAGGCGGCGTCGGCCGCCCCGGAGTTGGCGGGGATGGCCCAGCTCCACAGTCCCAGCGCGGATTTGCCGCCGGGGATGGGGGCGAGGGCGAACTGCCCGGCACGTTCTGCCGACGCGCCTTCGGGGTCGTTGAGCGCGGGCAGGTTCCAGTTGTAGCCGATCATCGATGCGGACATACCGCTGGAGACGGAGCGGAACGCCTCATCGAAACCCCAGGACAGGCTGTTGGCCGGGGCGGCGGTCTTGTAGGTCTCGATATAGGCGTCCAGGGCCCGGGCGGCTTCGGGGGTGTCCAGCGAGGGCTTGCCGTCCTCACCGTAGATCGAGCCGCCGGCGGCGAACAGCCAGTTGGCCCATTCCTCGAAGATCTTGTAGCCGCGCTGCGGCTGCATCGCGATGCCCGCGCGGTCGGCGGTCTTGAGCCGCTGCGAGGTGGCCACCAGGGCGTCGAGATCAGTGGGGACGCTCTGCCCGGCGGAGGTGAGATCGCCGGTGTTGTAGATGTAGCCGAGGGCGTAGTTGTAGAACGGCACACCGTAGGTGGTGCCCTCGACATCGGTGATGGCCGTCAGCGAGTCGAAGAAACCGTCGGGCTGGTAATCCGGGGTCGCGGCGATCCGGTCGTTGAGCGGCTCCAGGAAGCCGGCGTCGGCGAAGTCGTCCATCCACGGGTTGTCCACCACGATGAGGTCGTAGGCGGGCTGCGAGGCCTGGAACGAGGACACCAGGCGGTCACGCATCTGGTCGAAGGTCATGGTCTCGATCTCGACCTTGATATCGGGATACTTCTGATTGAACTGCCCGACAAGGCCTTTCACGATATCGGTATCGGGCACGTTCTCCATCAGCACCCGCACCGTGGCGTTGGTGTCGGTGGGGATCTCACCCAGACCCGACGAGCTCTGCTCGCCGGAGCCGCCGCTGCCCGCGCAGCCGGCCAGGGTCAGGCTGGTGGCGGCGATGATCGCTGGCAACCAGCGCAAGGTTGGGATTTTCATGGTCCTCTTCTCTTTGTCCTGGTGGATCGGGCGTGTGCGGGGGTGGGTGGCCTCAATCCATGTAGGCACCGCCGTTGACCGACAGTGCTTCTCCGGTGATGAACCGGGCATCCTCGGAGACCAGGAACGCCACCGCGCGGGCGACGTCGTCGGGGGTCTGCAGCCGCCCCAGGGGGGTGGCCTCGACCCAGGACTTACGCACACCGTCGGGAGTGGAGCCGGTGAGCAGCGCCTCCCACTCCAGCTCGCGGGACTGCATCGGGGTGGCGACGAAGCCGGGGCACACGCTGTTGACCGTGATGCCCTGGGGGGCAAGCTCGAAGGCCATTGCCTGAGTGAGGCCGAGGACACCGAATTTGGAGGCCACATAGTCCGCCAGGAACGGCACCCGGCCCTGCTTGGCCGCCATGGACGCGGTGTTGACGATGGTGCCGCGCACCCCGGTGCGGATCATCGCCCGCGCCGCGGCCTGGCCACACAGGAAGACGCCCTTGAGGTTGATGTCGAGGCTGCGGTCCAGCTGGTCGGTGGACACGTCGACGAAGCGGGCCATCGCCGAGATGCCGGCGTTGCTGACCCAGGCGTGCAGGCCCACCCGGTCGGCCACATCGTCGGCCAGGCGCGCCGATCCGGCGGCGTCGGTGACGTCGAGCTGGGCTGCCTCGTGCCCGGTTCCGCTCAGAGCGTCGCGGGTGTGTTCGGCGGCCTCGGCGTCGATGTCGGAGACGATGACCCGCCAGCCCCGCTGGGCGAGGGTGGTGGCGATCGCCCGGCCGATACCCGATCCCGCGCCGGTGACGACGGCGGTCTGGGTGTTGGCGGTGGTGTCGGGGGAGGTCATGGCCGGGCCTTTCGGGCGATGCGGTGGGAGATGGGGGTCAGCACGTCACCGAGTTCACGCCACTGGGCGTAGGCCTCGGCATACCGGTCGACGTGCCTCGGGTCGGGGATGACGGGTTCGCCGACGGTCTGGAACATCGCGGTGCTGTCCCAGCCGTCCAGCAGCCCGGTGCCGACCGCGGCGATCACCGCGGCGCCCAGCGAGGCCCCCGGGTGACCGACGATCGGGGAGAGCGGGGTGTCCAGCACGTCGGCCAGGATCTGCTTCCACAGCACCGAACGGCTACCGCCGTTGGTGACCAGTGCCCGGTGCAGTGGCACCCCCATGGAGGCGAACACCTCGGTGTGATGTCGGAAGCCGTAGGCGATCGCCTCCAGCACCGACCGGTACATGTCGGCGCGGTTGTGGGCGAGGTCGAGGCCGACGAACGCGCCGCGTAGATCGGGATCGTGCAGGGGGCTCTTCTCGCCGAGAAAGTAGGGCAGGCAGAGGATCTCGCCTGGGTTGCGGGTGTCGGCCTCATCGTCGAGGGCCACCAGGTCGATGCCACCGGACAGGGTCTGGAACCAGCGGATCAGGCTGCCGCTGGTGGCCATGCAACCGTTGGGCAGCCACCGCCCGGGCACCGGGTGGGCGTCGAGGTAGAGCCGGGCATCGATGACGGGTTGATCGGCGGCGGCCAGGATGTCGCCGGCGCCACCGAGTTTCACCAGCCAGTCGCCCTCGGCGTTGATGCCCGCGGCGTACGCGGAGAGCACATGGTCCGCGCCGCCGACGATCAGCGGCAGGCCGGGCCTCAGCCCGGTGGCCTCGGCGGCCGCGACGCTCAGCTCACCGGCCAGGCTGCCGGGGGCGAGCACGGCGGGCACCAGTTCCGGGGACAGGCCGGCCGCGCTGTACATCGGCTCGAAGCGTTCGCCGTCGACGGTGCCCAGACCGGATTCCAGCGCCCAGTTCAGCTCGACATGCGCGGGTGCGCCGAGCGCCATCAGCACCCAGTCGTAGGAGCCGACCAGATGTGCCGTGCGGCTCCAATTGTCGGGTTCGTGGCGTTGCAACCACAGCGCGGTCGGGCCGACCGACTGTTGGGTGACCGCGGAACCGGTTGCGCGCAGTACGGTCTCGCCGTCGAGTGCGTGCGCAAGCTCGGTGATCTCGGCGGTGGCGCGGGCATCGTTCTGGAGCAGTGCGCGCCGGACGGGTGCGCCGCTGCCGTCCACCGCTACGACGGCCGGGACCATGCCGGTGGTGGACAGTGCGCCGATCCGGTCGGGGGTGACGCCGGAGGTGGCCAGCACGTCGCGGATCCCGGCATGCACATTGTGTAGCCATTGGGTCGGGTCGGCCTCTGCGTGGCCGGGGGCAGCGGAGAACAACTGGGCGTCGTGGGTGGCCTGGGCGACGATGCGGGCTCGGCCGATATCGACGAGCACGGTCTTGGTACCGGTGGTGCCGATATCAATGCCGATGGTGAACTCCGGCATGCCATCCCTTCGGTCGATGTCCGCCCTGCATTTATTGCGGTGGGACCACAATACTGACTCTGTTATATTCTCACAAGACTTGTGCAACAGTCACGACAACTCACGAGAAATCCCTGGATTACTGTGATTTAGTAACATACGGTTAACCCAGCACAGCTCTGAAATCCCAGACCACGCGGAGAGGCGCCCCCATGACCAGTTGGCTCGATGACGTATTTGCCGTGCAGAAGCCCGTGATCGCCATGCTGCATCTGGCGGCGCTGCCGGGTGATCCCGGTTTCGACTCGGCCGCGGGTATTCAGGCGGTCGTCGATCGCGCGAAGGAAGAACTGGCCGCCCTGCAGGAGGGCGGCGTCGACGGTGTCATGGTCTCCAACGAGTTCAGCCTGCCGTATCTGACCAAGACCGAACCGATCACCGCCATCACCATGGCCCGGGTGATCGGTGAGCTGCTGTCCGATTTCACGGTGCCCTACGGCGTGAACGTGCTGTGGGACGGTCGCGCCTCGATCGACCTGGCGGTGGCCACCGGCGCCCAGTGGGTGCGGGAGATCTTCACCGGCGTCTACGCCAGCGATTTCGGCCTGTGGGACACCAACGTGGGCGAGGTGGCGCGGCACCGCCACCGGGTCGGAGGCGCCGGGGTGAAGCTGCTGTTCAACATCGTCCCGGAGTCGGCGGTCTACCTCGCCGACCGTGATCTGGCCTCGGTCACCGCCACCACGGTCTTCGCGACCAAGCCCGATGCCATCTGCGTGTCCGGTCTGACCGCGGGGGCGTCCACCGACACCCAGGCGCTGCGGGTGGTCAAGGACAACGCCGGCGCGGTACCGGTTTTTGTGAATACCGGTGTGCGCGCACACAATGCGGCCGAACAGCTGTCCATCGCCGACGGCGCGGTCGTGGGCACCTACTTCAAGAAGGACGGGGTGTTCGAGAACCGCGCGGTGGCCTCCCGGGCCGCGGAACTGATGGACGCGGTGAAGGAATTCCGAAAGTCGCTGTGAGCCAGGAGTTGCGCCTGCTGGCGATCCAGGCGGCCCGTCGCGGCGCCGAGGTGTGCCTGCGGCACTGGGGTGAAACGGTGCACATCGCGACCAAGAGTGCCGCCGGCGACGTGGTGACAGCGGTGGACCGTGCCGCCGAGGAGGCGGTGCGGGACGCGCTGCTGGGCGCCCGGCCCGATGACGGTGTGCTCGGCGAGGAGTTGCCCGAGCACACCGGCGCCGGTCCGGTGCAGTGGGTCGTCGACCCGCTCGACGGCACCACGAACTACATCCGGCGTCTCCCGCACTTCGGCACCTCGGTGGCCGCCCGGTCGACGTCGGACGGCAGCTGGCTGGCCGGCGCGGTGTGCGCGCCGGCCCTCGGGGTGACCTGGAGCGCTGCCAAAGACCTTGGTGCCCATATCGATTCGGGTTCGGGGGAGGAGGAGCGCCTGCCGCTGGTGCTGATGGAGTCCTCGGTCCGATTGGTGGGTACCGGGCTGTCCTACGATCCCGGCCACCGGCGCAGGCAGCTGCGCGAACTCGGCACGGTGATGGCCGGATACACCGATATGCGCCGGTTCGGGGCGGCCGCGCTGGATCTCTGCCTGGTGGCACAGCGCAGCCTGGACGCCTTCTACGAGGACGATCTCGCGGTGCACGACTGGGCGGCGGGCGCACTCATCGCCGAGGAGGCGGGTGCGGTGGTGACCCGCTCGGAGAGCGCCGGGGTCTCAGCGCGCTGGCAGTGACTGCTCGCGCGGCGCACGTTCGCGCTCTGACCGATCTGCGTTGACGCACACCACCGACACGCCCGCCGAACGCAGTGCGTCGACCGCCGGATGGGTCGGTGGCCCATCGGTGACCAGAATCGAGATCGCCGATACCGGTGCCACATTGATCAACTGCACCCGGCCCAGCTTGGAGGCATCGGCGGCCACGATCACCCGGTCGGCCGCCCGCATGGCGGCCTGCTTCACGTTGCCCTCTTCCCGGTGGTACTCCGAGGCGCCGCGCTTCCCGTCAACCCCGGCGATGCCCATCACGTAGGTGTCGCAGTTGTAGCGCAGGTAGAAATCCTCGGCCTCGGCACCGATCAGGCTCAGCTCGCCGGGGCGCACCTTGCCGCCGGTCAGCAGGATCGTGGTGTCCGGTTCGTCGGCGAGTTCGATGGCGACCAACACGCTGGGGGTGATCACGGTCAGTCCCAGATCCCGGCCCTTGACGGCCCTGGCGACCGCCAGCACCGTGCTGCCGCTGTCCAGGATGACGGTCTCGCGCGGGGTCAGCAGGTCGGCCACCGCGTGGGCGATGTGCAGCTTCTCGTCGGCGGAGTCGGCGGCACGCGCATCGAAGGACGGCTCGGTCGACTTGCCGCCGAACGCGATTGCGCCGCCGAGCACCCGGCGGGCCACGCCCTGCTCCTCGAGTCGCTCGATATCGCGGCGGATGGTCATCTCGGACACGTCGAATTCATCGGCCAGCGTGGCGAAGTCGACCTCACGGTCGGTGTGGATCCGGGCGGCGATCGCTGCTCGTCGAGCATGCGCGTTCAAACCGGGCGTCATGCCGACAGCCTAGGTCAAGGATGTGAATTAATCACAACAATCACACCGTGCTGGTGTTGCGCTTTCGCATCGACGCCCACAGCGCCGCGGTGGCCGCGGTGGCCGCGCCCGCACCGGCGACGTGCATCGCCACCAGTGCCTCGGGGACGCCGGTGAAGAACTGAACCGCGCCGAGCGCGCCCTGGGCAACGACCAGCACGACCAGAACCCCCAGGCGGGTCATCACGGGCCGTGGCGCGCGGACCGCCGACAGTGCGAACCCGAGCGCCACCACCAGGGAGAGGTACGCGATCAGCAGCGTCGAGTGCATGTGCACCAGCGTCGTGATCTCGACCTCCAGGCGCGGCACCGGACGTTCGAGACTCTTGTCGCCCGCGTGCGGGCCGGCGCCGGTCACCATGGTGCCGGTCACCAGGACGGCCGACAGTGCGACGCCGCCCAGCGCGGTCAGCTGCCGTAAYGGCGTCGGGACCACCGCCACCGGTTCGCCGTCGTCGGGTTCGCCGATCTTGGCGTACAGCAGTACCGCGAGCCACACCATCGCCATGGACACCAACAGGTGGATGGCCACGGTCCACCAGAGCAATCCGGTGAGCACCGTGATCCCGCCGATGATCGCCTGGGCCACCGTCGAAGCCGGCATCAGCCAGGCGTAGCGCACCACCTCGGGGCGGCGCCGGGCGCGGGTGACGACGATGACCGCGGCCGCCGCGGTGAGGACGACCAGGAAGGTCAGCATTCGGTTGCCGAACTCGACGGCCTGGTGAATGCCCGCGACCTCGGCGTGCGGGACCGGGGTGAAACTACCGGGAAAGCACTGCGGCCAGGTGGGGCAGCCGAGTCCGGAGGCCGTGACGCGCACGATGGCTCCGGTGACGGCGATGCCGCCCTGGGTCAGGATCACCAGCGCCGCGACGATGCGCTGCGTGCGCAGACTGGGCACCGGCAGCGTGTCGACCAGTCGCAGGAAAAGTCGTCCGACAGCCACGGCCCGATCGTAGAGCAGCGCTAACTACAACTTGTAGTAGGGCCGGTCGGGCGGGGCGCGGCGAACGGCACCAGTACCTCGTTGACGAGTTCGACCACCAGTTCATCGGTGAT
The DNA here is from genome assembly GCF_056400845.1 of Mycobacterium sp. P4_H6. Lineage (NCBI taxonomy): Bacteria > Bacillati > Actinomycetota > Actinomycetes > Mycobacteriales > Mycobacteriaceae > Mycobacterium > Mycobacterium sp. P4_H6. The sequence goes on from NZ_JBFUKN010000066.1 coordinate 24,853, forward strand.
GGGGTCGCCGGTGACCAGCAGGCGGTGCCACAAYACGCTCTGTCCGAGTTCCCGGGCGATGTGTACCGGCACATCCGCGCGGACGTCGCCGCGCGCGATACCGCGGGCCAGCAGCGCGGACATCTCTTCCTTGCGCCAGCCGATGACGTCGGTGCGAAAGGCGGTGGCCAATGCCGCGTCGCCGGCCATCGCCGCCACCGCGGCCTGCATGGTGGCGCCCTGCGGGCCGGCGAACAGCGCCGCCCACCCGCGCAGCACGGCCAGCATGTCGGTACGGTAGCTGCCGGTGTCCTCGTGTGGGATGGCCGCTTTCGCCGTGCGTAACAGGGTGTCGCGCAACAACTCCCGGCCGTCCGCCCAGCGGCGGTAGAGCACCGGCTTGCTGGTGCGCGCGGCGGTGGCGACCGCCTCCATGGTCACAGCGGTGGGGCCGTGCGCGGTCAGCAGGTCCATGACGGCACCGTGGATCGCCGTATCGAGTTCGTCGCCGCGACGCCGCATGGAACCTCCTCGTAGGAAACGCTTGCGTATCTTACGTCCAAGCCGGAGGATATAAGAAACGCAATCGTATCTTGGAGGTCTCGATGAGCCGTCCCGTGCTGTACCCGCTGCGCACCGTCGACTCGGCCACGGTCGGCTACACCGCCGCACCGCACCGGCGCCGGCGGGTGACCATCGACCACCGTCCGCTGCCCGGGGTGACGCCGTCGATGCTGCTGGACTGGTTCTGCGGGCTCGGCGGGACGATGGAGTACGGCGGCGAAATGATCGACCGCTACCTGGCCTGGCATCCTGTCGACCACATCCGATGGGAGTTGGCGTCGGCCGGCCGGGGTGAGCGAAGCGACGGGGAACGTGGCACGGGGGCAGCTGAGGGCGCCCGATTCCGGATCGTGGAGGCCTTCGGCGGGCGCCCCGAATACCGCGTCGATGTGGTCGACCGGGTGGAGAAACTCGATGAGACCGGGATACGGCTGGTGCAACGGGTGGCCGGGGTGATCGTGTTCAGCCTGGAGCACACGTGGTCGGCGGGCAGCGACGGAACGCACTATGTGAGCGTCCTCGACATCGGGGCCCGCACACCGGTTTTCCGGCCGGTCAATGCCTACCTGTACCGCAGGTTCCCCGACCACATGGTGCGTGCCTGGGTGCGGCACAACATCGAGGAGGTCGGTCAGCTGGAGTTCCTGCTGCCCGGGCTCAGCACCAGATCGCCAGCGGGCGGCCGCGCGCGTCGAGCTGCGGCGGATCCGGCAGGCTGAACGCGGCCCCGGTGACGATGCGGTGCGCGCTCCACGCCGCGGCGGCCGCATCGAGCACGTCATCGGCGGGCACCGCGGCGACGGCGCCGCCCAGGTCCTCCGGGATGTCGATCCCGCGGCCGGCCAGGATTCGGAGCCGGGCCCGCTGGCCACGCCAGCTCTTCTTCTTGCCGTCGGTGACCAGCAGGCCCATCTCGTGGAAGGACAGCTCGGGATGCACCTCGTACAAGGGCAGCCGGGTCTCCCGGTGAAGCGCCTCGGCCTCCAGGAACTTTCGCCGCAGCCCCCAGGTCTGGATGCTGATCCCGGCGCCGGTCAAGGCTTTGGCCGCGGCGGTGGCGGTCGCATGGTCGGGCGCGTCGAACACCGGCCGGGGAGGCATCACGAACAGGCTCGACGACCGGGCACCGAGACGGCGTTGGGCCGCCCGATCGGAGGCGCGCACCTCGGAATCCAGCAGGCCCAGCGGGATATCGACACCGATGGCCAGCGCACCGGGTACCGCGGCGGTCAGGCCGCGCAGGGTCTCGTCCACGTGGGCGGCGGCAAAGCGGCCGCCCCGAAGCTCGATGCCGACCCAGCCGTTCTTCCAGCCGTCGACCCCGAGCACCGTCCTCACGTGAAGCGGAACCAGCGCAGCGCCGCCAACGCCGAGAGCACACCCCAGGCCGCCAGCACCGCGATGCCGAACCAGTCCACCGAGAGCGTCATCGCCTGCGTCAGCGACTCGGTCAGCGCGCCCGACGGTGTCAGCCGCGCCACCCAGCGCAGCGCCGCGGGCACCGGACCACCGTCGAGCGTCAGGGCGCCCAGCGCGGCGAAGACGAACCACAGCAGGTTGGCGAGGGCCAGCACGATCTCCGAGCGCAGCGTCCCACCGAGCAGCAGTCCCAGCGCGGCGAAGGTCGCGGTGCCCAGCGCGATCACCACCGCGCCCAGGGCCAGGGCGCCGATCTCGGGGCGCCATCCCAGCGCAATACCGATGGCGCCCAGCAGGATCGACTGCAGGAACACCACGGCGACCACGGCCAGTGACTTTCCGGCGATGATGCCCCAGACCGGAAGTGCGGTGGCGCCGAGCCGTTTCAGCGCGCCGTAGCGGCGGTCGAAGGCCACCGCGATGGCCTGTCCGGTGAAGGCCGTCGAGATGACGGCGAGCGCCATGATCGCGGGAGTGAAGGTGGCGGCCCGGTTGTCGCCGAACTCGCCGAGCGGCAGCAGGGTGAGCCCGATCAGCAGGGTGATCGGGATGAACATGGTGAGCAGCAGCTGCTCACCGTTGCGCAGCAACAGGCGCAGTTCCAGGCCGAACTGCGCGATCAGCATCTGCCGCACCCCGGCCGGGCGCGGGTCGGGGGAGAAGGTGCCCGCGGCGAAACGATTGGTCACGATCTCAACTCCCGGCCGGTCAGATCGAGGAAGACTTGTTCCAGGCTGCGCTGTTCGACGCGCATGTCGGTGGCCAACACGTTCACCCGGGCGCACCACGCCGTCACCGTGGCCAGCACCTGCGGATCGATGTGCCCCTCCACCAGGTATTCGCCGGCGGTGGCCTCGGTGGCCCGGTAGTTCTCCGGCAGCGCCGAGATCAGCAGCGAGAGATCGAGTTTCGGAGGTGCGGTGAAACGCAGCTGGTTCTCTGCGCCGTTGCGCATGAGCTCGGCAGGTGTGCCCGCGGCCACCGTCGCGCCGTGGTCGATGATGACCAGCCGGTCGGCCAGCTCTTCGGCCTCGGTGAGTTGGTGGGTGGTCAGCACGACGGTCACGCCGTCGCGGCGCAGTGCATCGATCAGCTCCCACACCACGATCCGGGCGTGCGCGTCCATGCCGGCCGTCGGCTCGTCCAGGAACACCAGCTCCGGGCGGCCGACGACCGCGCAGGCCAGCGCCAGGCGCTGCTGCTGGCCGCCGGAGAGCCGGCGGTAGGTGGTGCGGGCGGCATCGGCGAGCCCGAGGGTGTCCAGCAGCCACTGCGGATCGAGCGGATCGGCGGCGTAGGCGGCCACCAGGTTGAGCATCTCGCCGGCCCGGGCCGCGGGGTAGCCGCCGCCACCCTGCAGCATCACGCCGATGCGTTCACGCAGTTTGGCGTTCTCGGTGGTCGGGTCGAGGCCGAGGATCTCGATGCTGCCCGAGTCGGGGCGCAGGAATCCCTCACACATCTCGATGGTGGTGGTCTTGCCCGCGCCGTTGGGCCCCAGTAACGCGAATACCTCGGCGCGGTGCACCTCGAGGTCGAGGTTGTTCACCGCGATCGTCGCTCCGTAGCGCTTGCTGACGCCGCGCAGCTGCACGACGGGCTCAGAACCGGTGGTCACGGAGATTCAGCGTAAGCGTCGGGTCTGGGAGCCGGTGGCTCCGGTCCGGGTCGGCGGTCATCGGGGCCCGGATCGGGCAGCCCGCGCCACGGCAGCCGGCGGTAGGTGATCGCGATCAGCAGCAGCACGATCACCGCGCTGGCCAGGGTGGCGTCGACGATCTGGAACAGGGCGAACCGGTCGCCGTTGGCGGTCGGCCCGAATATGCCCACCACCAGCGTCATCGCGATGGCGGAGCCGCGGAATCCGGGCCGGGTGGCCCAGGTCGCCAACGGGATGATGGCCCACAGCAGATACCAGGGCTGGACCACCGGAAACAGCAGCACCGTCGCACCGAGTGCGACACCGAGGCCGCCGACGGGGTGCAGGCGGCCGCGGAACACCGCCAGCAGCAGCCAGGTCACCAGGATTGCGATGATGATCACACCGATGCCACGGGTGAGGCCTAGCACCGAGGTGGTGTGGTCGCCGAGGCCGAGCAGGATGCCGACCTGCCCGGTGCCCAGCGCGATCAGGGTGGGTGGCGACATCCAGGACCGCACCACGTTCGCGGTGCCCAGGGTGAACAACCAGCCGAAGCCGAGACCACTGGCCCAGCCGATCACCGCCATCACCGCCAGCGACAGCGCGCCCAGCGAGAAGCCGGCGGCCAACAACGCTCTGAGGGTCCCGCCCCAGCGCCACGCCAGCGCCATCACGATGAACCCCATGGCCAGCAGGGAGGGCAGCTTGACCTGTGAGGACATCGTGACCAGCACGGTGCCGGCGACCAGCATCGCGGCCGCTCGAGGTGGCATCCGCCAGTGTCCGTTGCGGACACCGTCGATACCGCGCAGTGCGAACTCGGTGCCCGCCAGCATCAGTCCGAGCATCAGTGCCTCGTTGTGGATACCGGCCACCAGATGCATGAACAAAAGCGGGTTACACGGGCCCAGCCACAGCGCGCTCACCTCGTGCACACCGCATCGCTGCGCCAGTCGCGGCGTGGCCCAGACGATGAGTCCGACCCCGACGAGTACCACCAGGCGGTGGCACAGCACGGCGGCGACGATGTTGTCGCCGGTGAGCACCGAGATGCCCTCGCCGATCCACAGGAACAACGGACCGTAGGGGGCCGGGGTCTCGCGCCACAGGCTGGGCACCGACAGGGTGAACACGTGATCCAGGCCGAGCCCCGGGGCCGGACCGACCAGATACGGGTCGAGCCCGAGCCGGGCGATCTGGCTCTGCGCCAGGTAGGAGTAGACGTCCTTGCTGTACATCGGCGGGGCGATCAGCAGCGGCAGCAGCCACAGCAGCAGCGTGCGATCGAGTTGGCTGYGCGACATCCGGTGCGGTCCGAGGGCGAACCGGCCCAGCATCAGCCAGGCCAGCGCCATCATCACCGCGCCGGTGGTGGTCATGGTCAGCGACACGGTCTGGATGCGCGAGGGCAGGTTGAGCAGACGGACGCCGAAGGTGGGGTCCTGGACGACGGGCCGGGCGCCGGCACCCAGCGCGCCGATCGCCATGAGGACGGTTCCGGTCGCACCGAATACCCTGGTACGGCGCAGGGAGACGATCTCGCCGCCGTTGAGGGGTGAGCCCACCGATCGTTCGTCGGCGTGCCAACGGGCGACCGCCGAGCTGAAGGACCCAAGGGCGGTCATGCGAGCAGCGTAGCGGCCGGGTTTCGACGGCCCGTCGGGGTCGGCTGGGGCGTTCCGTCGCGGTTAGGGTTACCTTGCTGGAACCCCAGGACGAATTCCGTCACAATGGTGTTGTGAAAATAAATCCGGAGGCACCGGGCGCGGCGGCAACCGCGCCCACCTTGGTGTCCCCGGACGGTCACACCCGCAGCGCGATCGTCCAGTTGCTGCTGGAAGGCCCGGTCACCGCAGGTGACATCGGCCAGCGCCTCGGCATCTCGGCGGCCGGTATCCGCCGCCACCTCGACGCGTTGATCGAAGCCGGTGACGCGCAGGCCAGCGCCGCCGCGGCCTGGCAGCACAACGGCCGGGGCAGGCCCGCCAAGCGGTACCGCCTGACCGCGGCCGGCCGCGCGAAGCTCTCGCATGCCTATGACGACCTGGCGGCGGCGGCGATGCGGCAGTTGCGTGAGATCGGCGGCGACGACGCGGTGCGCACCTTCGCCCGTCGTCGCATCGACACCATCCTGGCGGGGATCCCCGAGGTGAGCGATCCGGACGCGGTCGAACAGACCGCAGATCAGATGGCCACCGCACTGACCGACGCCGGCTACGCGACCACCACCACACCGGTGGCCGGTCCATTGTCCGGTGTGCAGATCTGCCAGCATCACTGCCCGGTATCACATGTCGCCGAGGAATTTCCCGAGCTGTGTGACGCTGAACAAGAGGCGTTCGCCGCGATCCTGGGCACGCACGTGCAGCGGCTGGCCACCATCGTCAACGGCGATTTCGCCTGCACCACCCACGTTCCACTGGGACCTGACAAGTCCTTACCTGTTCGGCCCACAGCCCGCGCCGAATCCACCACCACACAAGGAGTGTCGCCATGACCCTCACCCCGGAGACCCCGCTGACCCAGGAAGAGACCATCGCGTCCCTGGGTAAGTACGGCTATGGCTGGTCGGATTCCGACGTCGCCGGCGCCAGTGCTCAGCGCGGCCTGAACGAGGCTGTCGTGCGCGACATCTCGTCGAAGAAGAGCGAGCCCGAGTGGATGCTCGACGTCCGGCTCAAGGCGCTGCGCACCTTCGACAAGAAGCCGATGCCCAACTGGGGTTCCGACCTGGACGGCATCTTCTTCGACAACATCAAATACTTCGTGCGCTCCAGCGAGAAGCAGGCCGCCACCTGGGACGACCTGCCTGCCGACATCAAGAACACCTACGACAAGCTCGGCATCCCGGAGGCGGAGAAGCAGCGCCTGGTCTCCGGTGTCGCGGCCCAGTACGAGTCCGAGGTGGTCTACCACTCGATCCGTGAGGATCTGGAGGCGCAGGGCGTCATCTTCCTGGACACCGACTCCGGTCTGCGCGAGCATCCTGAGCTGTTCAAGAAGTACTTCGGCACCGTGATTCCGGCCGGGGACAACAAGTTCTCCGCGCTGAACACCGCGGTGTGGTCGGGCGGGTCGTTCATCTACGTGCCGCCGGGCGTGCACGTCGACATCCCGCTGCAGGCCTACTTCCGGATCAACACCGAGAACATGGGCCAGTTCGAGCGCACCCTGATCATCGCCGACGAGGGCTCCTACGTGCACTACGTCGAGGGCTGCACGGCTCCGATCTACAAGTCCGACTCGCTGCACTCGGCGGTCGTCGAGATCGTGGTCAAGCCCGGTGCCCGGGTGCGGTACACGACCATTCAGAACTGGTCGAACAACGTCTACAACCTGGTCACCAAGCGGGCCCGTGCCGAGGCCGGCGCCACCATGGAGTGGGTCGACGGCAACATCGGGTCCAAGGTGACGATGAAGTACCCGGCGGTGTGGATGACCGGTGAGTACGCCAAGGGTGAGGTGCTCTCGGTGGCGTTCGCCGGCGAGGGTCAGCACCAGGACACCGGCGCCAAGATGCTGCACCTGGCCCCGAACACCTCGAGCAACATCGTGTCCAAGTCTGTGGCGCGTGGCGGTGGCCGTGCCTCCTACCGCGGCCTGGTTCAGGTCAACAAGGGTGCGCACGGCTCGAAGTCGAGCGTGAAATGCGATGCGCTGCTGGTCGATACGATCAGCCGCAGCGACACCTACCCCTACGTCGACATCCGCGAGGACGACGTCACGATGGGCCATGAGGCCACCGTGTCGAAGGTCAGCGAGGACCAGATGTTCTACCTGATGAGCCGCGGCATGACCGAGGACGAGGCGATGGCCATGGTGGTGCGTGGCTTCGTCGAGCCCATCGCCAAGGAACTCCCGATGGAGTACGCGCTGGAACTCAACCGGCTGATCGAACTCCAGATGGAAGGTGCGGTCGGATAGTGGTTCAGGATCTGACATCCGCGGTCGAATGCGGCCGCAAATCCGGTTCGGCTCTCAACACCAACAAGGGCGAGCAGTTCGCCTCGTTCGATGTCGACGCGTTCGAGGTGCCCGGCGGCCGTGATGAGCTGTGGCGGTTCACCCCGCTCAAGCGCCTGCGTGGCCTGCACGACGGTTCGGCGCCCGCCACGGGTTCCGCACTGATCGAGGTGACCGAGCGCCCCGGCGTGACCGTGGAGACCGTCCAGCGCGACGATCCGCGACTCGGCCAGGGCGGTGTCCCCTCCGACCGCGTTGCCGCCCAGGCGTACTCGTCGTTCGGCAATGCGACCGTGGTCACCGTGGCCCGCGACACCGAGGTCGGCGAGCCCATCGAGATCGTCGTCACCGGCCCCGGCGAGGGCAACGTCGCCTACGGGCACCTGCAGATCCGGGTGGAAGAGTTGTCCCGGGCGATCGTGGTGGTCGACCTGCGCGGCAGCGGCACCTACGCCGACAACGTCGAGATCATCGTCGGCGATTCGGCCGGACTCGGCGTCATCTGGATCGCCGACTGGGCCGATGACATGGTGCACGTCAGCTCGCACCATGCCCGCCTGGGCAAGGATTCGGTGCTCGGCCATGTCAACGTCACCCTCGGTGGCGATGTGGTGCGCACCACGGCCACCGTGCGATTCACCGCCCAGGGCGGCGAGGCTCAGCTGCTCGGCACCTACTTCGCCGACGACGGCCAGCACTTCGAGTCCCGGTTGCTCGTCGACCATGCGGTACCGAACTGCAAGTCCGATGTGCTCTACAAGGGTGCGCTGCAAGGTGATCCGGCCTCCGACAAGCCGGATGCGCACACCGTGTGGATCGGTGATGTGCTGATCCGCGCCGAGGCCACCGGCACCGACACCTACGAGGCGAACCGCAACCTGGTGCTCACCGACGGCGCCCGCGCCGACTCGGTGCCCAACCTGGAGATCGAGACCGGTGAGATCGCCGGTGCCGGACACGCCAGTGCCACCGGCCGTTTCGATGACGAGCAGCTGTTCTATCTGCGTGCCCGGGGCATTCCCGAGGAGGCGGCCCGCCGCCTGGTGGTCCGCGGCTTCTTCGGCGAGATCATCGCCAAGATCGCCGTGCCCGCCGTGCGCGAGCGCCTGACCGAAGCCATCGAACGAGAACTAGCCATCACGGAATCGAAAGCGACCCAAGAATGACCACGCTCGAAGTCAAAGACCTGCACGTCTCCGTCGCCAATCCTGAAGGTGGCGACGACATTCCCATCCTCAAGGGCGTCAACCTGACCGTGAAGTCGGGGGAGACCCACGCGGTGATGGGCCCCAACGGGTCCGGCAAGTCCACGCTGTCCTATGCGATCGCCGGCCACCCGAAGTACAAGGTCGCTTCCGGCTCGATCACCATCGACGGTGCCGATGTGCTCGAGATGAGCGTCGACGAGCGGGCACGTGCCGGACTGTTCCTCGCCATGCAGTACCCGGTCGAGGTCCCCGGTGTGTCCATGTCGAACTTCCTGCGGACCGCGGCCACCGCGGTACGCGGCGAGGCCCCGAAGCTGCGGCACTGGGTCAAGGAGGTCAAGGGTGCGATGACCGACCTCGACATCGATCCGACGTTCAGCGAGCGCAGCGTCAACGAGGGCTTCTCCGGTGGTGAGAAGAAGCGCCACGAGATCCTGCAGCTGTCGCTGCTCAAGCCGAAGATTGCCATCCTCGACGAGACCGATTCCGGGCTCGACGTGGACGCGCTGCGCATCGTCAGCGAGGGCGTGAACCGCTACGCCGAGGCCGAGAACGGTGGCCTGCTGCTGATCACGCACTACACCCGGATCCTGCGCTACATCCGCCCGCAGTTCGTGCACGTGTTCTTCGACGGCCGGATCATCGAGTCGGGTGGGCCCGAGCTCGCCGATCAGCTCGAAGAGAACGGCTACGAGCGTTTCACCCAGGCTGCATCAACCTAGCCACATCCACCGCGTAGGAGGAGCCCGACCATGACAACGACATCCGTCGACCGCGCACTGGATCTGGAGGGGATTGCCCGTATCCGGGCCGATTTCCCCATCCTGAACCGGGTGATGCGCGGCGGGTGTCAGTTGGCATATCTGGATTCCGGTGCGACATCGCAGAAGCCGCTGGCGGTGCTGGATGCCGAGCGGGCGTTCCTGACCACCTCCAACGGTGCGGTGCACCGCGGTGCCCACCAGTTGATGGAGGAGTCCACCGACGCCTACGAGCAGGGCCGTGCGGACATCGCGGCCTTCGTCGGCGCGGATGTCGACGAGCTGGTGTTCACCAAGAACGCCACCGAGGCGATCAACCTGGTGGCCTACGCGCTGGGGGACAACCGCTTCGAGGGTGCGGTCGGTCCCGGTGACGTCATCGTCACCACCGAACTGGAGCATCACGCCAACCTGGTGCCGTGGCAGGAACTGGCGCGGCGCACCGGTGCCACACTCAAGTGGTACGGCGTCACCGAGGACGGGCGCATCGACCTGGATTCACTCGAGCTCGACGAGCGGGTCAAGATCGTGGCGTTCACCCATCATTCAAACGTGACCGGCGCACTGGCGCCGGTGGACGAACTGGTGGCCCGGGCCAAGGCGGTCGGCGCGCTCACCCTGCTGGACGCCTGCCAGTCGGTGCCGCACCAGCCGATCGACTTCCACGCTCTCGGAGTCGATTTCGCTGCGTTCTCCGGGCACAAGATGCTCGGCCCGACGGGGATCGGCGCGCTCTACGGCCGGCGTGAGCTGCTGAACGCGCTGCCGCCGTTCATCACGGGTGGGTCCATGATCGAGACCGTCACCATGGAGGCGACGACCTTCGCGCCCGCACCGCAGCGATTCGAAGCGGGTACTCCGATGACCTCGCAGGTGGTCGGACTGGCCGCCGCCGCACGGTATCTGAGTGCGATCGGCATGCCCGCCGTGCAGGCCCACGAGCAGACGCTGGTGGCTGCCGCGCTGGCCGGGCTCGCCGAGGTGCCGCAGGTCCGGATCATCGGCCCGCAGACCACCGAGCGGCGTGCCTCCCCGGTGAGCTTCGTGCTCGACGGTGTGCACGCCCACGATGTCGGCCAGGTGCTCGATGACGAGGGCGTCGCGGTGCGGGTCGGCCATCACTGCGCGGCCCCGCTGCACCGCCGGTTCGGCATCAGCGCCACCGCACGTGCGTCCTTCGCGGTGTACAACACGCTCGACGAGGTGGACCGGTTGGTGGCCGGGGTGAAGAGAGCCGTGGAGTTCTTCGCCCGATGAGAATGGAACAGATGTACCAGGAAGTGATCCTGGAC